>JAEYTI010000316.1 GCA_023434145.1 Chloroflexota bacterium
ATGCAACCGCCCCAGCAAAACAGGTACTCCTCGAACCATTAAAAAAGACCACCACATGGTTGTGTGGTGGTCTTGCTGATTCTTCGGAAAGAATTGGACTGCCGGGATTACTCCGTGTTTGTCGACAGTCCTCCTGCGCTGAGCAGGCAGCTACTCCCCAGCCGAAGTTGATCATACAGCGATAAAGCAACCCCCGCAAGGTAATTTTTGTTACCTTGCGGGGGTGATATACGGGTTATTTCATTTGCTGGAACTACCCAACCAGCTTCTCAAGGCGGTCAACCAGCCCGGCGAGGACGGCAAAGCCCTCTTCCACGGCCTTCGGTGTGCGCATATCCACGCCCGCGATTTGGAGGGCATCAAGCGGGTACACGGAAGAACCGGTCTTGAGGAAGTCCAGGTAGCGATCCACCGCGCCCTGCTCACCGTTGAGGATGCGGCTGGCCAGAGCATTGGCGGCAGAGATGCCGGTGGCATACTGGTATACGTAGTAATCGGCAAAGAGGTGGCCGAAGGTGGCCCAGGTGATGCCCACGCGGTCGTGGTCGATCTCCATCTCGCCGCCGTAGCCCTCCTCGAACAGCTCGGTCATGCGGTTGATCATATCTTCGGCGGTCAGGCCTTCGCCGTTTTCGGCCTTCTGGTGCATTTCCAGCTCAAAGCGCGCCAGGGTGGGCATGATGAAGAAGTAGCGGTGGAAGTTGCTCATCGCCTCTTCGATCACATTGATCTGGAACTGCTTGTCATCGGTGCTGTTGAGCAGGTGGGCGCGCACCATGGCCTGGTGGAAGTTGGAGGCCACTTCGGCCACGAACAGCGAGTAGTCTGAATAGACGAAGGGCTGGTTCTCCCAGGTTAGGAAGGAGTGCATGGAGTGGCCCAGCTCGTGCGCCATGGTGCTCAGGCTGAAGATGGTGTCGTCATAGTTGATGACGATGAAGGGATGGGTGCCAGGCCAGCCCGCTGAGAACTGCGCCGACGATTTGCCCTGGTTGGGGTATACGTCGATCCAGCGTTCTTCGGTGCAGCCCTTGCGTACCTGGGCTACATACTCTTCGCCCATCGGTTTCAACCCTTCGGTGATCATCTCGACCGCCTGGTCGTAGCTGATCTTCGGGCGGCTCTCGGTCAGCGGCGCCCAGATGTCGTACGGGGCCAGCTTGTCAACGCCCAGTGCCTTGCGGCGGATGGCCCAGTAGCGGTGCCAGGTGGGCAGGTTCTTTTTGAAGACTTCGATCAGGTTGTGGAAGACCTCTACGGGGATGTTGTTCTCAAACAGGCTGGCTTCCAGGGTCGTCTTATGGCGGCGGGCGCGCATCTGGAACACATTCATGCGGATCGAGGTATCCAGGTTGCCGGCCAGGCTGTTTTTGAAGGCCAGGTAGGTGTCCATGTAGCTGTTCCAGGCGGTGCGGCGCGCTTCGCGGTCTGGCCCGGCCAGAATCTCTTCGATGGTTCCCTGGGTGACGGGGATTTCCTTCTCGTCATTGGTGACGGCGTTGCGGAATTTAAAGTCCGCGTCGGTCATCAGCGTGTTGAGCGTTCCGGGGCCGCTGAACGGCTCGGCCAGCATGCCCAGCAGTTCTTCCACTTCCGCCGAGCGCACGTGCTCCTGCTTGCGGAACAGGTTGGAGATGTAGTGCTCGAAGATGGCCAGTTTTGGCTCTTCTTTGAGCCAGCGCTTTAGCGTTTCTTGCCCAACCGCGAGCAGTTCGGGGTCGAGGAAGGAAGCGGCGGCGATAAACTGGCCGAAAATGCCCAGGGCGCGCCCGCGCTTGCGCTGGGCTTCCTGGTCGCCGGTATCCACGGCGGCCTCGATGGCGGCATAGACGTAAATTTTACCAACCTCGCGGTACAACTGATCGAGCAGGTTGAACGCATCGACCAAAACAGCCGGGCCTTCCGACAGGCGGCCCTGGAACTTTTCCAGCTCGGGGATCCGCTTTTGCAAGGCATCGGCAGCCTGCGACCAGGCCTGCGCGTTGGTGAAGACGCTTTCGGCGTTCCATTTATAGCGATCAGGAATATCGCTGCGGGTGCGAACGGTTGTTTCGCTCATATTTATCTCCTGAAAGATGAAGGTTCAGCCGGTCATTGTTTACCCACTCGACCGGGCGCCGCTTTGGGTGAGAAAGCAGGTAATAGTGTACTACGATTGCGTTGGAAGCGAAAGATAGAAGGAGGCACGCCAAAAATGCCAGTTGCTCGGGTAATTGGTATATACTAGGATGATCACCAAATGGAGGGAAATGTATGCATTTATTGGACACATCTGCGTATGCGCGCGTGATCGGGCTGTTTGAAAGCGTAAATTATCATCTATCTGCTGTGGCACTGCTGCGGGGGGCGATCGGCGGACGGGTGTTGGTGGATGACGAGCAAAATCCTCACGCAGCGCTTTTGATTGCCGGTCACCGCTATTTGCTGGCAGGCGACCCCGGCACAGCGGAGTTCCACCGTGATTTACTGGGTTATTTTAAAGAGACCATATTCCCACATGAAGCAGCCGCGGGCGAGGAGGGTTTCCTGCTGTACTTCGCGGATGGTTGGGAGCGAGCGATTGAGGAGAAAATATTCGCGAAGCATAAGGTGGGAAAACATCCCCGGCAGTACTACGAGTTCCGGTCGCGCATGGCGCTTGCCGCCGACTGGCGCGCGATGATGCCAGAGGGCTTCGAACTGGCGGAAGTAAACCGGGCGCTGCTGGAGCGAAGCGAGATAAAAGGGCTGGACGCGCTGCGCGAAGAAATGTGCTCCGAGCGGCCCACCGTGGAAGATTTCCTGGCAAACAGCTTTGGCTATTCACTGTTGCATCAAAAAGCGCTGATCACCTGGTGCCTGTCGGAATACAACACGGACGACCGCTGCGAAGTGGGCATCGCCACGGCTGAGGGATATCGCAAGCGAGGGCTGGCCACGCTCAGCGGGGCGGCGTTTGTGGAGCGCGCGCTGGCAGAGGGCTACAACCGTATCGGCTGGCACTGCTGGGCGCAGAATATGGGCTCGGTCAACACCGCGTTGAAGATCGGATTCGAGAAGGTGAAGGATTATTCCTGCTATTACGTGCCATTTGGGGAGGAATAATAATTGTAAGTCCTCCCCTCGCCGGGTAGAGGTTAGGTGAGGGGCGTGATTTGCAGGCCAAAGCTATTTTACCCAAATCTCGCCCCTCTTTTCGTCTCTACCAGAAGAGGGATTAAGAATCGAGCAGCGAAGCCGACTCCTTATCCAGGTACAGCCCACAGTTGGGGTGCTGCTGTAGGATGGAGGCGGGGACCGTGTTCGTTACCGGGCCGTTGACGGCGTTGCGCACGGCTTCGGCTTTGCGCTGGTCGGGCACGGTGCAGACGATCTGCTTGCTCTTGAGGATCTGGCGGATGCTCATGCTGATGGCCTGGGCGGGCACGTCTTCGAGGGTGGGGAACCAACCTTCTCCCAACTGCTGGCGGCGGCAAGCTTCGTCGAGGGTCACGATGATATAAGGCTCCTCGGTCTCAAAGTCGGCGGGCGGATCGTTGAAGGCTAGATGGCCGTTCTCGCCGATGCCAATGCAGGCCACGTCGATGGGGTGCGCATGGATCAACGCTCCCAGGCGGCGGCATTCGGTGGAGGGGTCGCCTGCGTCGCCGTTGACGTAGTGGAAATCGGCCAGCCCGCCGGTCTTGTCGGCAAAGCGTTCTTTGAGGTATTTGCGGAAGCTGGCGGGGTGGGTGATAGGCAGGCCCATATACTCATCTAGATGGAATACGGTGACATTTTTCCATTCCACCGGCTGCCGGAGCAGGTGCTCGAGCATTTCGAACTGGCTGGCTCCGGTAGCGAGGATGAAGTTGGCGGCTCCGCGCTCGCGCAGGGCGTTGTTCAGCCCGGTAGCCGCTGCCTCGGCGGCGGCTTGGGCCATTTCGATTTTGGTTTGGTAGACGAATAATTGCATAAAAAGTATTTTTCCTTATTGACTTTTCCTTATGAAAGCGCTACCATTATTTTTGGTAACGCTCTCATACATCAACGCACAATACGCTTACCGTTTTTCCTTCAGTAAAACTACAAATAAAGATAGCACATCTTTTACAGGTTTGATCCCGATCCGAGGACTCTTCTTACCGGTTTCCGGCAGGCAGTTTTGTATTTAGGAGCCTGATGCCTGGCAGAACCACGTCCCCAACGATCGCAGATGTAGCCCGCGAGGCCGGTGTATCCATTGCTACCGTCAGCCGGATCTTAAATGATTCCGACCTGGTGGCAGAGGAGACGGTTTGCAAGGTGCGGAATGCCATCCAGCGCCTGGGTTACCAGCCCCGCAGCGCGGCGCGCAACCTCGCCTTGCGCCGGACGAACACACTTGGGCTGCTGCTAGAATCGCTTGGGACGTTCTTTTTTTCGACTGTGGTAGCGGGCGCAGAAGAAGCCGCGTACAGCGAAGGGTATAACCTGCTGATCGCCACCCACAGCCACGTCATCAACGGCGCTACCCCCGCGCTCGGGCCGTTCAACACCGATGGTATTCTGGCGGTGAACCTGGAGTTATCGCCATCGCTCGTTTCCTGCGTGAAGGATGGCTTCCCGATCGTCAATCTGTACTGCCCGGCCCCCACCGATCTTAACGTCCCGTTCGTCACCATCGAAAACGAACGGGGCGTTTTCATAATCGTCGAACACCTGATCCGCGTCCATGGGCTGCGGCGGATTGGCTTTTTGCGCGGGCCGGAAGGCAACTTTGATTCGCACTGGCGCGAGCAAGGTTACCGGCGAGCTATGGCGCAGTATCAACTGCCGGTGGATGATGGCCTGGTGCGCAACTGTGGCTACAACTCGGGCATCGCGCGCGACTTGATCCTTGAGTGGCTGCGAGATGGCAATTTGCCGCAAGCCGTGTTTACGGGCAGCGACGATACCGCGCTGTACGTGATGCTTGCGCTGCACGAGCTGGGCATCCGCGTGCCGGAGGATATCGCCGTGGTGGGGTTTGACGATACTGCGCTGGCTTCCAGCCTGGTGCCGCCACTCACCACCGTGCGCGCGCCGATCTGTGAAGCCGGGGCGGAGGGAATCAGGCGCCTGCTGGAGTTGATCCGCACCGGCAGCACGCAGCCGGTGACCACACTGCCTGTCGATCTGGTCATTCGCCAGTCCTGCGGCTGCATGACCGCTGCCGATCGACTGGCAGGCGGCAGCGCCGTTCCCAGCCTGTTGAATGAGAGGAGGTGACGACCAGGACAAAGCCGAACTGTACCCAACCAAAGTTTGCACCAGCGCTATCTACCAAGTGACGATCCACAGGAAAGGAGAAGAGTTCCACCATGAAATCGAAGTATTGGTTTTTTCTGACCGTGATGGTAATCTTCGCGACATTGTTTGCGGCCTGCACCCCCGCAGCGCCGACAACTGCGCCTCAGCAGCCCGCACAGACTCAGCCGACCAAAGCTCCCGAGCAGCCAGCGCAAGCCGAGCCCACCAAGGCGCCAGAGCAGCCCGCCGCACAGGCGCCCGCTGCTGGCGGCCCCACCAAAGTGACGATCTTCGTCGGCTTTGGCACCGGCACCTCGCCCGAACAGCAGGAAGTGCACAAGAAGCTGCAAGATGAATTCAACGCTTCGCACGACGATCTGCAAATCGAATTCCTGACCGTGCCGTGGGCGGAACGCATTACCAAGTTTTCGACTATGCTGGCCGGTGATATGGCCCCCGATCTCGTTATGCCCATTGGCGTTGGCGGTATCGCGGAGTTCTACGAAGAATGGGCCGACCTGACCCCATTCATCACCCAGGATAATTACGACATGAGCCGCTTCGTCGGCAAGACGGTTGAGATCCACAACTACGGCGAGCGCGGTACCCTGGGCCTGCCCATGTGCGTGTATCCTACCATTGTCATGTACAACAAGGATGTCTTCGACGCCGCGGGCCTCGACTATCCGCCGCACGAGTTTGGAGCCCCTTACGCCGATGGCGACGCATGGACCTATGACAAGCTGATTGAAGTCGCCAAGGAGCTGTCGCTCGATGCGAATGGCAATAATGCCAACTCGCCTTCCTTCGACGGCGCCAACATGAAGCAGTGGGGCTGGGCCGGCTGGGATTGGTTCAACAACATTGAATTCGCCGCCAAGTTCGGCGATGAATGGGGCGGCCTGGTCAGCAGTGACTACAAGACCTCGCTGCTCAACAGCAAGCAGTACATCGATGCCGTCAAGTGGAACACCGACTCGATGTGGAACTGGCACATCCGCGCCACCGGCCCTCAGTCTGGCGCGTTCTACGATCAGGCCGGCGATCCGATGGGCAGCGGCATGGTTGGCATGTGGGAAACCCACGTGTGGATGAAGTACGCCTGGCCCTCCTGGGAGCAGGCATTTAGCTTTGACCTGGCCGCGGTTCCCGAAGGCCCCAACGGCAAGATCATCTCCATGGTCGACGCCGACACCTTCGTGATCCCCAAGTCGAGCAAGAACAAAGAAGCCGCCTGGGAAGTGGTGAAATGGTTCTATGAGAACGAAAATCTCAAGACTGTCACCAACAACTACGGCTGCCTCCCCGCGGATACTGAACTGGCCGCCGGCTGGGTTGAGGAAATGTCCGCGCAGTTCCCGGATGTCGACCACCAGGTCGTCATCGATGCCCTCGACTATGTTGAGTCGAAGAACCACGAGGGTTGGCGCCCGCAGTACACCAAGATCAACGACGCGGTTGCCAAGGCCACCGGCCTGCTGAACTCTGGTGAGAACCTGGACGTGGAAGCCGTGATGAATGCGGCGCACCAGGAAGTTCAGGCCCTGCTCGACGAGTACTGGACGAACCACTAAGAACCTATCCGAACGTTGTTTTGTGTTTGTTGATTGGGTGGCGCAGCCATCAATCAACAAACACAAGCAATATTTTTCGCATAGATACGAAAGTCTCTTCCGGTAGGAAATGTGGTGCTTTGCGGGCGAAAACGCGTAAAGCACCACGCACGGTTTGTCGTATGGCTGTGTGAGAGGCTTCTCTGCTCTGGCGCAGCCATACGGAGCACAAACAGCTTATTGGATGGATTCGAGAAGGAGGTTCGCCATGGATGTTCAAGCAGCTGCCCCAAAGAAGCATATGTCGCTCTCGAAACGCGAGGCGATCTGGGCATATTTGCTCATTGGCCCCTGGATTGTAGGTTTTATCCTATTTACCCTCGGGCCGATGATCGCATCGCTCATATTTTCGTTTATGGATTATTCCGTTGTTGCGGACAGTAAGTTCATCGGCATCGCGAACTATATCGAGTTGTTTATCAAGGATTACCGCTTCTGGCATTCGCTGAAGATTACCCTCACCTATGCGCTTTTTGCCATCCCGAGCGGCCTGGTGCTGGGGTTGCTGCTCGCTTTGCTCTTAAACACGAAAGTTCCAGGAATTGCCGCGTGGCGCACCATCTTCTACACCCCATCGGTCGTTTCAGGTGTGGCGGTTGCGGTGCTGTGGTCGTACCTGTTCAATCCTCGTTTTGGTGTGATCAACTGGCTGCTGGGGTTGATGGGCGTTCCTATGTCCAGCCAGCCGGGCTGGCTCAGCACCCCCGACTGGGCGCTCGCCGCGCTGATCATTATGAGCCTGTGGGGTGTGGGCGGTGGGATGATTATCTACCTGGCAGGTTTGCAGGGCATTCCCACGTCGCTGTACGAGGCGGCGGAAATCGACGGCGCGAATAAGATCCAGTCGTTCTTCAACATCACGTTGCCGATGATCACACCGGTGCTGTTCTACAATCTCATCATCGGCATCATCAGCACCTTCCAGATTTTCACCCAGGCATACGTGATGACTCAGGGAGGTCCGGCGGAAGCGACGTTGTTCTACAACCTATATCTCTACAATAACGCCTTCCGCTACCACCGGCTGGGGTATGCCTCGGCGCTGGCGTGGGTGCTGTTCCTGGTGGTGCTGGTGCTGACTTTGATTGTTTTCCGCAGTTCGGCCATGTGGGTATATTACGAAGGCGAGCTGAGGAAGAAGTAGAGGTGATTGATGGCGACAACTGAGATTTCTGTTCCCCAAACCCAAACTCGCTCCAAGACCGGCAGCCTCAAAGTGCAGCGCGTCGTTGGCAAGGCCATCGCACTGCTTCTGCTTGGCACAGGCTCGATCCTGGTAATGATGCCGCTGGTGTGGATGCTGACCACCGCTTTGAAGACAGTGGACGCAGCCACCAGCTTTCCGCCGCAGTGGATCCCCAAAGACGTGATTAAGCAGGAAGTGGACGGCAAGAGCTACTTCATGTACTCTATCGAATACGAAGGCGAGCAAGTGCAGTGGGCGATGCTGAAGAAGCGCCCGGGCGAGAAGGCCATTTTTATGAACCCCACCCAGCCAGACCAGCAGATTGAGCTTCCGCTGGCACAGGCCACCAAGGTGGAGCAGTTCAACCTGCATTGGGAGAACTTCCCACTGGCGATGACCAAGGTGCCGTTCTTGAAGTACCTGCAGAATACGCTTGTCATCGTGTTCTTCAGCACCATTGGGGTGCTGATCTCGTGCGTGCTGGTGGCCTACGGCTTTTCGCGCTTCCGCGCTCCCTGGTTGGATATCATGTTCCTGCTGCTGCTCTCCACCATCATGCTGCCGCAGCAGGTCACGCTAATCCCCACCTTTGTGTTATTCCAGAAGATCGGCTGGTACGATACACCGCTGCCGCTCATCGTTCCAGCGTTCTTCGCGAATGCCTGGAACGTCTTTCTGCTGCGCCAGTTCTTCCTCAGCATACCGATCGAGATGGATGAGGCCGCCAAGATCGACGGCGCGAACCCGCTGCAGGTATTGTGGCACGTGCTGCTGCCGCAGTCGTGGCCCGCGCTGGCAACCGTGGCAATCTTCCACTTTCTGTGGGCGTGGAACGACTTTTTTGGGCCGTTGATTTATCTGCAAAGCAACGATAAGTTTACCGTAGCGATTGGCCTGCAAGCCTTCAACGCCATGTACTCTCGACAAACTACCCTGATGATGGCCGCCGCAACGGTAACTATGCTGCCCTGCCTGCTGCTGTTCTTTGTGGCGCAGAAGCTGTTCATCCAGGGCGTGGTCGTCTCTGGCGTAAAGGGTTAGAAAAGAGCCGGTGATGCGGTCCTCGACGAGGAAAACCAAAACAATCTGGATGATGAGACAACCTTTGAAACCTCCCATGCTGAACACCTATCAGCGGGGTCGCCTGAGCAGGATGGTCGCGGCCGTCCTGCTTTGCGCTGCCTTGCTAACGCAGTCATTGGCGCCGGTCTTGGCCGGCGGTGCCCCCGCGCCCGCGCTGGGAGTTACCGGCAAACACCCGGCGCAGTGGGGCTACCAGGCACCCGAGCCATACTACTCGCAAAAGCTGATTGAATTCGAGACAAAGCCCGCTGCCCCTGTTGGAACGCATATCGAACTGGCCGGTATCGACTATTCCGCCAAGTCTGATGCGGCGCTGGTTGATCCGGTCACCGGGCTGGGCGGGCGCGCGGAAGCGGTGCTGGAATGGCAAGAAGGCGATGGTTCTGGGTGGGTCGAGTGGACCTTTGACGTGCCAGCCGCGGGCCTCTATAACCTGGGCATCGACTATCATCCGCTGCCGGGCAAGCGCGCATCCATCCAGCGTTCGGTGATGATCGATGGCGAGTATCCGTTCATCGAAGCGCGCCGGGTGGTGTTTGACCGCAATTGGCGCGACGCTCACGTCCCTAAGCGTGATAACCAGGGCAACGATATTCGCCCATCCCAGGAAGAAGTGCCGATATGGAAATTCCTGCTGTTTGAAGACGCCGAGGCGATGTACCGCGAGCCGTACCTGTTCTACCTGGAGCCGGGGCAGCACACGGTGCGCCTGGGGGTGATCCGCGAGCCGATTGCGATTGCAAAGATCAGCCTGCTGGCCCCGCCCGACGTGCGGCCTTACGATGAGGTTGCTGCCGGATACAGCGCGCAGGGGTATCGGCCCACGAACGGCATTATGGTCACCATTCAGGCGGAGGACGCGGCATTTAAGTCTACGCCGACCCTCACCCGCAATTATTCACCGAACCCCGCGGCCTACCCGCCCGCGGAAGGCAACTTCCGGCTGAACGTGTTTGGCGGCTGGCGCTGGCGCAACGCCGCCGAAAGCGCAAGCTGGCACTTTACCGTGCCGGAGAGCGGGCTGTACAAGATTGGGTACAAGCGCTGGCAGGGCGATTGGTCGCGCATGCCCGCTTTCCGGTCCATTATGATCGACGGCAAATTCCCGTTTGACGAGATGCGCGAGGTGGGTTTCGCCTACGATTGGAACTGGCGCACGGATACGCTCTCGAATAAAGCAGGCGAGCCGTTCCTGTTCTACCTGGAAGCCGGCGAGCACGTGATCGAGATGCGCTCGGTCGTTGGCCCGGCTTCGGAGACGGTGCGCGTGGTCGACGGAGTCAACCGTGATCTATCTGAACTGTCGCGCCACGTGATTCTGCTGACCGGCTCGGAACCGGACCCGCTGATGGAATGGGACATGGAGAAGGAGATCCCCGACCTGGTTTCGCGCTTGATCACAATGGCAGAATCGCTGGAGAATGAGGCGCTGCGCCTGACACAGATTGCCGGATTGAAGCCAAATTCGGCAGACACCCTGCGTTCGGTGGCGTCGCAGCTGCGCAATATGGCCGAAAAACCCAATACCGTCCCCAACCGCCTGATGCAGATGAGCGAAACGCAGTCGCTGCTCGGCTACTGGACGCTGGATATCCAGGAGGGTGAGCTGGAAGTTGACAGCATCATGATCGCTTCGCCGGAGATGGCTATGCCCCCTGGCAACGCGGGCACCATCGCTAACCTGCGCCTGACAGCCATGAACTTTCTGGCCTCGTTCCGCAAAGAGTACACCGTGGTTGGCAACGTGTACGACGAAGAGACCAACGAGGAAACCGTGGTGCTGGAAGTGTGGATGGCGCGCGGCCTGGAATGGGGCAAGATCATGAAGGAATTGATCGAGGAGACCTTCACCCCGCAGACCGGCATCCGCGTGAACCTGCACCTGGTGCCGCCCGGTTCGCTTTCGGCAGGTGATATGAGCGTGCTGCTGCTGGCTGCGACGGCGGGCAAAGCGCCGGATGTGGCCTGCGCGGTGAACCCTAACCTGCCGGTGGAATTTGCTATCCGCAACGCACTGGTGCCGGTGAGCGAGTTTGATGATTATGAGGAAATGGCAAAGCGCTTCCGCCCCGGCGCGCTGATCCCCTACACTTACCAGGACGAGGTCTACGCGCTGCCCGAGACGCAGAACTTCTCGATGATGTTTTATCGCACAGATATTCTGGACTCTTTGGGGCTAGAGCCGCCGGAGACGTGGGACGAATTGTACGACATGATGTGGATCTTGCAGCAGAACGGGCTAGACTTCTACTACCCGCCCGGCGCAGAGGGTTTAACCCCCTTCCTCTTCCAAAACGGCGGCGATTACTACAGTAAGGATGCCTTTCGCTCGGCGCTGGACCAGCCCGAGGCGCTGACTGCTTTCCGCCAATGGACGTCGCTTTACACGAACTATCACGTACCGATGTACGCCGACTTTTTCAACCGCTTCAAGACGGGGGAAATGCCGGTGGGCATCGCGGATTACTGGACGTACGTGCTGCTCTCCACCGCGGCGCGTGAGCTGACCGGGCGCTGGCAGATGGCCCCCATCCCCGGCATACGCATGCCCGATGGCACGGTCAACCGCTCTACTGGCGGCTCGGGCAACGCGGTGGTGATCTTCGAGCAGTCGGAGCATCCCGAGGAGGCGTGGGAATTCGCGAAGTGGTGGACCAGCACGGAGATCCAATTGCGCTACGGCGTGGAACTGGAGGCCCTGCTGGGCGTGGAAGCGCGCTGGAACACCGCCAATGTAGACGCGCTGCAAGGCATGGCGTGGCCCCGCGCCGATATCGATGCGATCACCGAGCAGTGGCAGTGGTTTCAGGAGCGCCCGGTGGTGCTGGGCGGCTACTATACCCCCCGCCACGTGAGCAACGCGTGGAACAAGACGGTGCTGCAAGGCATCAACCCGCGCGAATCGCTGGAGGAAGCCATCCGGCAAATCAACCGCGAGCTGCGGAAGAAGCAGGAAGAGTTTGGCATCTTTGTGCCCGAGGAACCGCGGTAGATTGGAGGTATTGGTATTGTGATTGAAACTCTCGAAAGCAAAGCAACAGCCACCCAAACCACGGAGCGTGTGTGGAGCAGCCGCTGGGCAGCGGTAAAGTACAACTGGCGTAAGTACAAAACCATGTACCTGTTCATGCTGCCCTTCGTCATCCTGTTCATCATTTTCGTGATTTCCCCGGTGGTAACGGCGGTCTATCTAAGCTTCACGTACTTCAATATGCTCGAATCGCCGCGCTGGATCGGCCTGTCGAACTACCGGCTGCTGTTCCTGGAAGATGATATCTTCTTTACGGCGATCAAGAACACGCTGTTGTTCGCGTTGATTACCGGACCGCTCAGCTACTGCATCTCATTTGTGCTGGCATGGTTTATCAATCGGCTGCGCTTCCGGCAGGCCTTCACCCTGGCGTTTTACGCGCCTTCCATCACCAGCGGCATCGCCATGTCGGTCATCTGGCTGTACCTGTTTGCCAACGACCGCTACGGGCTGCTCAACTACCTGCTGATCGAGATTGGCATGATCACCGAGCCGGTTGCGTGGCTGCAAGAACAGTCCACCATCCTTCCGGTAATCATCGTCATCTCGCTGTGGATGAGCATGGGCACCAGCTTTCTCGTATTTCTGGCGGGCTTGCAGAGCGTGCCGATGGAACTGTACGAAGCGGGCATGGTGGATGGCATCAGCAGCGCCGTGCAGGAAGTATGGTACATCACCCTGCCGGTGATGAAGCCGCAGCTCTTGTTCGGCGCAGTGATGGCGATTGTCAATTCATTTGCCGTGTTCCAGATCGCGGCGCAGGTGGCGGGACTGCCGAGCCCGCTCTACGCCGGGCACACCATCGTGGCGCACCTGTACATGCACGGCTTTATCCATTTTGAGATGGGCTATGCCGCGTCGATCGCGGTGGTGCTGTTCACGATGACCTTTATCTTGGGGCGGCTGGCGATGCGCCTGTTTAGTGAGCGAGGGTAGGAGGAGCGATGGCCGTCGTAGCGCAGTCGAAATCGAAATCCAAAGAAAGGGCGAAATTTACCCGCTTGCTCAACCGCGAGTCGTCGCCGGGCGAGTATGTGATGATGACCCTGCTGGCAGTGTTCACCATGCTGCCTATCGTTTACATGGTCTCTACGGCCTTCAAGCCGCTGGAAGAGATGTTCTTGTATCCGCCGCGCTTCTTCGTTCGCAACCCTACCATCCGCAACTTTGCCGAGCTGCTACTGGCAATCGACTCGCTTTCGGTGCCGTTTGTACGCTACCTGTTCAACAGCCTGCTGGTCTCGGGGGTGACGGTGGCGGCGGGCGTGGTAATCAGCAGCATGGCGGCGTACCCACTGGCGAAGTATCCGCGCATGCCAGGGGCCAAGGCGTTCTTTGCCATCATTGTCTCGGCGCTGATGTTCGCCCCCGAGGTGACGCAGATCCCGCGCTACCTGATCGTCGACCGCCTGGGCCTGATCGACAGCTACTTTGCGTTGATCCTGCCCGCGCTGGCAGGCTCGTACGGGCTGTTCCTGATGAAACAGTTTATGGAGCAGATGCCCATCGAACTGATCGAGGCGGCGAAGGTAGACGGTGCTTCAGAGTGGCGTATCTTCTGGCAGATCGTGATGCCGCTGGTGCGCCCGGCCTGGATCACGCTGATCATCTTCTCGTTCATCGGCACCTGGAACGACTTTTTCACGCCGTTGATCTTTACCCGCAGCGAGCAGATGAAGACCCTGCCGCTGATCATGAGCTCGATTGGGGGCGGGCCGGGCACGGTGGCGCGTACGGGCGCGGTGGCAGCCGCCAGCATGATCGTGACAGTGCCAACGCTGATCATCTTCTTGCTGCTGCAAAAGTACGTAATGAAGACGATGGCCTACTCGGGCATTAAATCGTAGGGAGGGTGCCATCTATGAGAAAACAGCATCCTGCACAATCTGAGCACAAGCCCGCCGAAATTCAGTGGACGAAATGGGGGCGCGCCTCACTGGCGTTGGTTCTGGTGGCGATGGCCCTGCTGGGAGCTTTCCGCCCGGCGAATGCCGACGGCCCGCTGGTGCCCGGCTACACCCTGCAAGATGGCAGGCCGATCCCCGCGCCGACCGGATACATTCAGGACGAGGTGATCAGCGGCATGGACCAGCCCAGCGGCCCATTTTCCGCGCCAATGGACCTGTTCCGCGACCCGGCGAACGGCAACCTGCTGATCTCTGATACCGGCAACAACCGCGTGGTCATTTTAGATCCAAATGGGCGGTATAAAATGGAGATCGGCGGTGAACAGGCCGGGCTGAATGGTCCGGAAGGCGTTTTCGTCGACGAGGTGGGCGATATTTGGGTGGCGGACCGGGGGAACAAGCGCATCGCCGTATTCAACCCAGATGGATCGTTCAAAGAGGAGCATCGTAAACCCGAATCGAGCTTTTTGGAGGGCATGGATTTCTCGCCCAGCAAGATCGTGGTGGATAAGCGCGGCTTTGTTTACGTGGTAACCGGCAGCGAGAATAATCTGGGCGTGCTGGTGGTAGACAGCACCGAGCGGTTCCGCGGCTTCTTTGGCCGCACCAAGATCCCCTTCAATCTGGGGCGGGTGATTGGGCGCTTTTTGGCGACTGAGACGCAGCGCAAGCGCATGCTCCGCCAGCAGCCCGCGCCGTTGGGCAACCTGCACATCGACGAGCACGGCTTTATCTATGCCGTCTCGCCCGTTATGCGCCGCGATCAGATTCAGCGCTTGAACTCGGTGGGCACCAACGTGTACGGTGAGGTGGGCACGCGTACAGGCGCCGGCAAGCTGTGGGAGAAGCTAAAAGGCACGGAAGGTATTGTGTTTGGTGAAATGGAGGTGCGCTGGGCCTGGAACAACGATATGCGCATGTCGGTTCCACAGAGCCACATGCCGCAGTTCCAGGATATCGCCGTGGATGATTTGGGTATTGTCTCGGTGATCGATGGGCGCAACAGCCGCATCTACCAGTATGATCAGGCGGGCAACCTGCTGACCATCTTTGGCGGGGTCGGTTCCAGCGAAGGTTTCTTTGTGAAACCGGCCAGCATTGTGGCGGGGCCGGCGGGCGTCATCTACGTGCTGGATACGGGGCGCGGCAACGTGCAGGTCTTTCGCCCAACCGAGCTGACTCGCATGATCCACCAGGCCAGCTACGAATACTTCAACGGTGATTACAACCGGGCCGCAGCCCTGTGGAAAGACATAGCTCAGCGCAACACCAACTTCTCACTGGCGCATTCGGGTCTGGGTAAGGCGCTGATGGGCCAGAAACGATACGAAGAGGCCATGCAGGAGTATCTCTACGCGGAGAACAAGACGGGCTACTCTGTAGCCTTCCGCGAGTTCCGTTACTTGTGGCTGCGGCAGAACTTCACCTGGCTGGGGCTGGGCGTGCTGGGGCTGGTGGCGGTAAGCACAGGGCTGGGCAGGCGGTCGAAAGTGGGCGTGGGTCGTGCGGTGAGCTGGGCACGCGAGATGCAAGATCGCGCTGGTTTGAAAGCTGTGCCGGTGCTGCTTGCGCTAACCGTGCTGATGTGGATGATCAGCCAGTCGGTGCTCAGCTTCCACTTCACCACGCGCCGCCCCGATCAAATCCGCCTGATCTTTGAAGCCGGAAAGATCCTTATCCCCTGGCTGACCTGGTGTATATCGGCCTATGGCGTCGGCGAGATCTTCTTTGGCGAAGGCACGCTGCGGCGCGTGGTTATCGGCAGCGCGTGGGCGCTCTGGCCGCTGATTGTGCTGGCGGTGCCGGTGAACCTGATCACCAACTTCATCACCCTGGATGAGAAGACCACCTACCAGGTGCTGTGGTGGGTGATCTGGCTGCTGATGGCCTGGGAGTTCTTGCAGGTGATACGCCACGCGCACAACTTTGAGTTTGGGCAAGCGGTGGTGGTGGCAATCTTATCGCTGGTAGGCATCGTGGCGATCTGGGTGCTGAGCGGGCTGATCTATGCCCTGACGGCTGAGATCTTCCGTTTTATTGGGCAGATACTATTGGAAGTGTATGTGCGGTTGTATTGATGAGAGGAACCACAGCGGATGAAGCGTCCCTATATACTCCTTAATCTCCTGCTGGCGCTGGCCATTCTGGCAGGCTGCCAGGCACAGATGGTTCCCGTGCCGCCGGAAACACAGCCAACCATCAATCCGCCGGTGCAAATGCCCGCAATGCTGGCGAACTTCCCGCAGATTGCCGGGCGCAGCCCGGACGTGGAAGCGGGCTACGATGCAGTAGCAGAGAACGATGTTCTGCGCCTGTACGTGCGGCGCGAGACCGCGGCGATCATTGTGGAAGACAAGCGCAGTGGGTGGCTGTGGCGCAGCAGCCCGGCGGACCTGGCGGACAATACCGGCACTACCGCCAACTGGCGCAAGCAGATCGAGCTGCCGGTGCAGATCACTTACGTGGGCGAGGAGCGCTCGCAGGCCAAAAATATCCGCCCAGAGAACGGCGCTTTTGAATACCTGCCGGTGGAGAACGGCCTGCACACGCGGTTTGATTTTGCCAAAGATAACATCGGCTTCGATATGATTTTCCGCCTGAATGGGGACTGCCTGGAGGCGATTGTCCCAGAAGAATCGATCCAGGAGAGGGAGACGAGCTACCTGGTCGATATTGACGTGCTGCCCTTTTTGGGTGCAACCCACGACGGCGACGATGGCTACATTATTTATCCAGACGGCAGCGGCGCGCTGATGGATTTCACCAGCCCGCACCCCCAGGAAGTGCAGCGCATTACCAGCGTGGTGTACGGCGAGGATGCCTCGGGCGGGCTGGATACCGTGAGCAGCATCTACACCGAGCCGGTGGTGATGCCGCTGTTTGGGCTGGCGCGAGATAGCGCAGCCTTTGTGGGCATGATCACCCACGGCGACTTTGACGCCACGATGAATGTGGCACGAAGCGGTAAGGGGATCAACTACAATCACGTGTGGGCACAGTTCCTCTATCGCCGCCAGGGGCGTTTCTCGCTCACCGGCGGGCAGCCCGCGTGGCTCTACCAGCCAGACCGGATTGGTGGCGATAAACAGGTACGCTACTGCTTCCTGCTGGACGACCAGGCGAACTACAGCGGCATGGCGGCCCGTTACCGCGATTTCTTGATGGAAGAGCGCGGCGCAAAACGGCTGACGGATGCAGTGCCGCTGATGCACGTGGCATTCTACCTGGGCACCGAGCGCCGCAACTGGTTCCTGGCCGATATGATCTCGATGACAACCTTCGATCAGGCCGGTGATATTCTCGATGAACTGGCGGCGGATGGGGTGCAGCGGTTAGACGTGACACTCTATTCGTGGAATGAGGGCGGTACAAAGGGCGAATATCCCAGTCGGCTGCCGGTGGATAAACGCTTGGGCGGGGAGGAAGCCCTGAAACGGTTGGCGCAGGAAGTGGATGCGCGCGGGCAGCGGCTGTTCTTGCAAGATAACTACCTGTTTGTTACGCCCGGGTCGGCTGGCGTGCAGCCTTATCTGCATGCGATCCGCGGGGTAGACGGCCTGCCAATCGGCGATTCTGAGCAGGGCTACCTGTTGAATCCGCAGGTGGCGCTGCGCAATTTCGCCGCGCGAGACTTGGATGAAATGGCCAGCCTTGGCGCGGATGGGCTGCTGCTAGAAGCGTTCGCGGACCTGGCCCTGCCGGACAAGAATACAGAATATCCGCTCTCGCGCGAATCTTTTGCTGCATCGTGGATGCAGATCGCGGCGATGTCGAAGCAGATGTTTGGCGCGGTGGCGTTGGAGGGAAGCAATATATACGCCCTGCCGCACACCGACCGGCTGGACTTTGTAACGGTGGACAGCACGCACTTCGATATGTTCCAGCAGACGGTGCCCCTGTATCACATTGCTACACATGGGCTGGTGCAGTACACGGGCATGCCGTACAACCTGATCAGTGACGGGCAGCGGATGTTCCTGCGCCATGTTGAGATCGGCGCGATACCATTCTTTATCGTGACAGAAGAAAGCTCGGCGCGGCTGATGCGCACCGGGGCTAACATGATCTACAGCTCGCAGTTCGAAACCTGGCGTGCGGAAATTATCCGCCAGTACCGGGTGATGGAGACGCTCGCGCCGCTGAACAACCAGTTCATCACCAATCACCGCATGCTGGCAGCCGAGGTTTCCGAGACGACCTATGAAGATGGCAGCCGCGTGATTGTGAATTACAGCGGGCAGGCTTATACCGATGGGGCGGTCAGCGTCCCAGCGCACAATTTTGTGCTGATTGGAGGGAAATAACGCATGCGCCTGACATTACGGCAGCGAAACGCCATTAACGGCTATATGTTTATTGCGCTCTGGCTGGTGGGCTTGCTGGTGTACTTTCTGATCCCGCTGTTCCGCAACTTTCTGCTCAGCGTGACGGATGCCCGGCTGACCACCGTCCGCGACCAGAGCTATCACTTTATCGGCATTGCCAATTACATCGAAGCGTTTACGGTGGATATTGAGTTTGTACCCTACCTGGTGCAGACGATGCAGAACCTGGTGATCGACGTGCCGTTCATCCTAGCGTTCTCGCTGGCTGTAGCGATGCTCTCGATCCAAAAGGTGCCGGGTGGGGTCATCTTCCGGGCGATCTTCTTCCTGCCGGTGGTGATTGGCTCGGCGGTGGTGGTTGGGCGCATGTTCGACCAGCTTGGCAACCAGCTCGTGCTGTTCCGCGGGCAGGGGGCGCAGCAGTTCCTCTTCACCTTCTTGGGCGATCAACTACCCAACTTCCTGTACTTCCTCAACCGGTCGGTGTTCGTCTTGTGGCGCTCGGGCGTGCAGATCCTCATCTTCATCGCCGGGCTGAAGAGCATCGACCCTTCGCTCTACGAGGTGGCGCAGGTGGATGGCGCTTCGCCGTGGGGCCAGTTCTGGAAGATCACGCTGCCCATGCTCTCGCCGGTGATCCTGGTAAACATCGTCTATACCATCATCGACTCATTCACCGATTACTTCAACACCGTGCTGCGCTATATCCGCGTGGTAACGTTTGAACAAAGCGAGATGCGCATTGGCTATCCCTCGGCGTTGGGGAATATCTACTTCATTCTGGTCTTCCTGTTGGTGGTGCTGATCTTCTTCATCGTCAACCGGGTGACCTTCTACCGCGGGGAGCGTTCCTAATGGCGACACAGACAGAATCGGCTTCCGCGGTACAGGGGCAGGCAGTAGCGAGCACGAAGGCAGCCGTGCGGCCCAGGTGGAGCCTGGAATGGCTGCGCGGGCAGCAGTTCCGGCGCTTTATCACCAAGGCGGCGGTGCTCCTGCTGCTGGTGGACGTGGCGTTCATCTTCGTCGTGCCCATCCTGCGATTGATCACCACCTCACTGATGGATGTGATGGATCTCTACGACCCGACGGTTGTATGGCTTCCGCGCCGCTGGGCGTTTGAGAACTACCAGCGGGCGGTGGCAGCGCTGGAGTATGGGCTGTCGTTCCGCAACACGGTGTTCGTGGCGGGCCTTTCGTCCATCCTGCAAACCCTCTCCTGCGCAATGGTGGGCTACGGCTTCGCGCGCTTCAAATTCCCCGGGCGCGACCGGTTGTTCATGCTGGTGCTGTTCGCCATGATCGTGCCTCCGCACGCCATCATCATTCAACTGTTCATCCTCGTCTCAGGGATGAAGTTCCAGGGCATTAACCTGGGGCTGGAGACGTACTGGCCCTTTATTTTGCCATCCATCTTCGGCATGGGCCTGCGCGGGGCGCTGTTCGTGTTCATCTACCGCCAGTTCTTCAAGGGCCTGCCCTGGGAGCTAGAGGACGCCGCGATGATCGACGGCGCCGGGCCGCTGCGTATCTTTCTCAACGTGATGCTGCCGCTGGCCCAGCCCGCCATCCTGGTGGTGTTCCTGTTCTCGTTCGTGTGGCACTGGAACGACAGCCTGGAGCCGTCTATTTACCTCAGTAGGGCGGAACTGTTCTTCTTGCCACAGCGTTTGTCGGTGGTGGAGGCGGCGCTCACCAACCTGCAAATGCGCGGCATGTGGGGTACAGGCACGATCATGGCGGCGACTCTGCTGGTGATCCTGCCGCTGCTGGTGCTGTATTTGTTCACCCAGCGCTACTTCGTGGAGAGCATCGAGCGCACTGGGTTGATTGATTGATATTTTTCCAACAAAAAAGAACCCGGCGCGCCGGGTTCTTTTTTGTTGGAAAAATATTTATCTTATGGATGAAACCGCCGCGGCGACGCCCGCCCCCGGCGTGAACTGGTGACCCAGTTCAGCCAATGCGGTTTCAATCGCGCCGACCGTGGCGAGGATGTCGCCCATGTTGGCGCTGCCCATGTGACCGATTCGGAAGTACTCGGCGCGGATGGCAGGGTGCAGCCCGCCCGCCAGAGTCACGCCCGCCTTTCCGGCTTTGGCAAGAAAGTCCGGTCCGGCAACCCCGGTGGGGAAGCGTGGGGCGGTCATTGTGTTCGCGGCGACCTCAGGGCGCACCGGCACCTGCCCGAGCCCCAGCGCCTGCATGGCGGCCTTCGCAGCACAACCGATGGTGCGGTGGCGGGCAAATCGTGCTTCCATGCCCTCGGTGAGGATCAGGCCCAGGCTGACGTTGAGGGCAAAGATCAGGTTGACGGCGGGGGTGCCGAAATAAGCGGTCTTGCGTGCTTCGTAGGCCTGCATCACCGGCAACCAGTTGGTCCAGTCGGCGTAATAGTTGAGCACTGGGGTTTTGCGCGCTTTGAAGGCCTCCATCGCGCGCGGGCCGGCGACCAGCAGCGCCAAGCCCGGCGGCACGCCGATGGCCTTCTGCGAGGCGGTGAGGGCCAGGTCCACGCCCCAATCGTCCATGCGCAGCTCTTCGCCGCCCACCGAGCACACGCCATCCACCACGATCAGCGTGTTGTATTTGCGCGCCAGAGAAGCCAGCCCGGGGATGTCGGTCAGCACGCCGGTGGAGGTATCGACGTGGGTGACGGTCATCAGCTTGTACGGGCCGTTTTGCAGCGCCTCTTCCACCGATTCGAGAGTCGGTCGATCGCCGACAGCCGCGCGGACGTGGGTCACTTCCGCGCCGTAGCGCGTGAGGATATCGCCGTAACGGTCGCCAAAGTAGCCGGTATTGACGACCAGCGCCCGGTCGCCCGGCTCGATCAGGTTGGCTCCGGCGGTGTCCATCGCCAGCGTGCCCGTCCCGGCGATCACAAAAGGGTGGCCCTCCGCGCTCAGAAACACCTGGCGCATGCGCTCCAACGCCTGCCCGAATGCCTCGACGAAATTGGGGGCCAAATGCCCGGTGGTGGGCGCGCCCATCTCGGCCATTACAGCGGGCTCAAACTCAATCGGTCCAGGGATCATTAGCAGGGTGCGATTTTTCATCGGATTCTCCAGGGGAATGGGATAATTCTTCTCTCTAGTTTGCTCTTGATCCAAGTGCGTGTCAAGTAATCCGCTTCTGGAAAAAGGTCATGTTTTTGGAATTTCCCAACGAAACATCCGGTCTGCTTGATCCCATATCTCATCAGGGATCACTTGCGTTCTGTCGATTCCATTCTCTGCTGCCAGGGCGTATGCAAAGCGCAAGAATGCAACCATAAAATCATATCCTGTTTGCATACTGAGTAGAAATCCACGGGATATCGGGTCGCCTGAGTCCAGCAGGCCACGCTGCTCGAAAGCGCTTTTCAGTTGGACAAAATCATATGGTATTGTTCGCATTTCCACCTGCCATTCACGGCCGTCTGCCAACAGGCGGGCATACTGCGCGTAAGGGCCAATCTGCGTTCCCGCGACGGCGCCTGGGTTGATGAGTAACTTACCAGTCTTGTGAAGACTCCACTGCCGGTGCGTATGTCCGCAGATCAGCACTGGCTCTTTGCAGCATTCCATCGCAGAGTCGATGAGCGTAGGATCACGGTTCGGGTCCAATGATTCAGACGGGCTTCTCGGAGACCCATGCACGACTCGAATTGCGCCAGCAGATGGAATATGGATAGATCGTTGTTCTGGAAGGCTGCAAAGAAATGTGTAATTCTCGGCGGTGAGCTCTGCCGCTGTCCAGCGAACAATACTGTACTGCCTGTGCGTATGCCACTCTGGTGGACACTGCCCGCTGTGATAACGCAGCGTATGTTGATCATCATTGCCAATGATCATGGCGGCATTTACACTTTGTAAAAGTTCGATAATCTCATTAGGAAATGGCCCGCGAAGAAAATCTCCGGCGTAGATGATTTGATCTGGACGGAAATCTGCCAAATCATTGAGCACAGCTTCTAGAGCGGGTAAGTTCCCGTGCGCGTCCGAGAGAATGGCAATTCTAGTCATAACGTCTGGTAAAAGGCAATAGATGGGCTTATTACATGAAACTGGTTTTCTGGGATTTTCGTAACTGCTCAGCCGCAGCGGCTTTTTGAATGAAACGGACGCTCGCATTGCGAGCTACTGCTTCGCCAGCCTGAAAAATCTTTTTTGGAGTTTTGAAAACGCAAAGCGTTTTCAAAACTCCAAAAACCATATCTTTGGCTCCCGAGCAGAAAATTTATGGCGCTTGGGCGTTAAGTTTGATCGTATCATGGATTTTCACAAAAACAAAAGCGTATAATATATTGTGGTTCGCTGTCCGGTTTGCGTTGTGTAAATCTGGCCCATTTTCCATTCAAGGATCGCTAACCCATGAAAACCCGCACCTGGAAAGACTACTTGCTTACCGACACCGCTATCCTGGTCTGGATGGCGGTGGGATTGGTTATCGTCCATTGTCTGGTCAACAATCAGTATGGGTTTCACCGCGATGAGCTCAACTTTATCGCGAATGGCCGTCATCTGGCATGGGGATACATCGACTGCCCTCCATTTACGCCTTTTGTCGCCTACGTCTCCGAGCGGCTGTTCGGCACCTCTCTGGTTGGCTTTCGCTTCTTCCCGGCTGTGGCGATGGGATTGGTTGTCATTCTCACGGGGCTGATGGTCCAGCGCATGGGTGGGAATCGCTGGGCGCAGATCGTCGGTGCTGGTGGTGCGATGATCTCAGGCGTAGCATTGTCTCAGGGGAGCATCTTCATGTATGTTTCCTTCGACTATCTCTGGTGGGTTGTAGTGGCATATGGCGTGATCAGCCTGCTGAAAACAGAGAACCCTCGTTGGTGGCTGTTGATTGGAGCAGCCGTGGGGCTGGGCATGATGACCAAGCTGACCATGGGGTTATTAATTGCTGGGCTGGTGGCGGGCGTGATGTTCACACCGGCTCGTCGTTACTTGAAGAGCCCCTGGTTATGGGCTGGCGCAGCCGTTGCCCTGCTGATCTTCTTACCCAACCTGGTCTGGATGGCGCAGCACGACTTCATTTCTCTCGATAAACTGTCCGCCATGCACGCCCGGGACGTAAGGATTGGGCATTACAAGTGGTTCATTCCCGATCAGCTTTACGCTTCTACCAATCCTTCTTCTGTTTACCTATGGGTTTTCGGTTTGTATTTCTTTTGGCGCAGTTCCAGCAGCTCGAGTGAGCCAAATTACCGTTCTCTGGTTTGGATGTATGCGGTGCCTCTGGTTGGTTTCCTGGTGCTGCAGGGGCGGGGTTATTACCTGGCACCTGCCTATCCCATGTTGGTCGCCGGAGGTGCGTATTACGTCGGCGAGCAGGCGCGAAAACTAGCACCCGCTCAACGCACTGCCCAATATTCCTGGCTTTATTACAGCCTCGTCATCGGCGGGCTGATCTCGGCTTCGCTATCGATGCCGGTTGCACCCCTGAATTCTTTCTGGTGGAAAATGGCGGATAATATTCACCAGTTGTACCGTGAAGAGGTCGGCTGGCCTGAGCTGGTAAGGACTGTGGCAGAGATTCGCGACGGCATTCCACCAGAAGAACACTCCAGCCTGGGCATCCTGGCAGGCAACTACGGTGAAGCCGGAGCGATCAACCTTTACGGTCCTGCTTACGGTCTGCCACGCGCTATTAGTGGGATCGACTCCTTTTGGTTATGGGGGTACGGCGATCCTCCGCCCGAAACCGTCATCGTCCTGGGCTTAGAGCCATCCTATGTTTACTCCCTCTTTGAAACCTGCACGATTGCCGGCACCAATGCGAACCCGTATGGCATCCAAAACGAAGAGAGCCAGGAGTATCCCCATATCCTGCTATGCCGTCATCTGCGGCAGCCGTGGGACCAGTTCTGGAAAGATTTTCAATACTTTGGATGATCGATCTGCCAGGTAGTGTTTAAAAACACAGCCTAGAATCTGCCAAAGTTGTTATCCATATTGGTATGCGCTGCATAGCGGCGCATACCAATATGGAAATGCCATTGGCATACCCACTAGTCTTCGGCGTCCATTTCGTGTTCCTGCGACTGCGGTAGATCGCTATATTCCAGCGGTGGCACGGGCTTCACCTTCCAGATATCCGCGGCATACTGTTTCACCGAGCGGTCGGAGGAGAAGAATCCGCATCGCGCGGCGTTGAGAATTGACATGCGCGTCCAGGCATCCGTATTGCGGTAGGCACGATCAATCGAGTCCTGGCAGTTCAGGTAAGCGGGGTAATCCGCCAGCAGCATGTACTCATCCTTCTCCAACAGCGAACGGATGATCGGCTGGAACAGGTCCGGCTGGTCTGGGGAGAACACGCCCGCGGCGATGGCGTCGATCGCGCGCTTGAGCTCGCGGTGCTCCTCGTACCACGCGCGCGGCTGGTACCCGGAGGCCTTCATCGCTGCCACCTGTTCAGCAGTGAGTCCGAAGAGGAAGAAATTTTCCTCACCCACGTGTTCGCGGATCTCAATGTTCGCGCCGTCGAGCGTGCCAGCGGTCACTGCGCCGTTGAGGGCGAATTTCATGTTGCCGGTGCCAGAAGCCTCGAACCCAGCCAGCGAGATTTGCTCGGAGACGTCGGCGGCGGGGTAGATCTTCTCACCCAGTGTGACGTTCAGGTTGGGCAGGAACGCAACCTTCAGTTTACCGCCGATGCTGGTATCGTTATTGACCGTCTCGGCAACCGAATTGATCAGCTTGATGATCAGCTTGGCCTGCTTGTAACCAGGCGCGGCCTTTGCGCCAAAGACGAACACCCGCGGCACCATCTCTAAATTGGGATTGTCTTTGATCCGGTGATAGAGGGTGATGATGTGAAGAACCTTGAGAAGCTGGCGCTTGTATTCGTGCAGGCGTTTGACCATCACGTCGAACAGGGTGTCTGGCTGCACGTCGACGCCAACTTTTTCTTTGATCGTCTTTGCCAGAACGATCTTGTTCTGGTGCTTCACATCGCGCCACGCCTGGCGGAAATTCGGATCACTGGCGTGGGCTTCCAATTTGCGCAGGTCATCCAGGTTGTGCTGCCAGCCGTCGCCAATCGTCTCGTTGAGCAAATTCGTCAGGCGCGGGTTGGCAATTTGCACAAAGCGGCGGGGGGAAACGCCGTTGGTCTTGTTGTTGAACTTTTCGGGCCACATAGCATAGAAATCGTACAGCACGCGCTCGGTGAGCAGGCGGGTGTGCAGTTCCGCGACGCCGTTGATAGAGAAGCAGCCGATGGCGGCGAGATGCGCCATGCGGATCATCTTCTCGGGCCCTTCCTCTACAATCGACATGCGGGCTACGCGGGCATCGTCACCGGGGAAGCGCGCGCTGACCTCCTGCAAGAAGCGGTAGTTGATCTCGTAGATGATCTCAAGGTGGCGCGGCAGCAGCTTTTCGAAGATCGCCACCGGCCATTTTTCCAACGCCTCGGGCATCAGTGTGTGGCAGGTATAAGCGAATACGTTGCGGGTAATGTACCATGCTTCATCCCAGGTTAGCGCGCGCTCATCGACCAGGATGCGCATCATCTCGGGGATGACCACCACGGGGTGCGTATCATTGAGCTGGATGACGATTTTCTCGGGCATCTGGCGCAGGTTGCCTTCAAAAATATCAAACCGGCGCAGGATATCACGCAGCGAACAGGCGACGAAGAAGTATTCCTGCTTCAGGCGCAGCTCGCGACCCTGCGGGGTATTATCGTTGGGGTACAGCACCTTGCTGATGTTCTCGGAGTAGATCTTTTGCTCGGCGGCTTGCGAGTAATCACCCACGTCGAAGAGCTGGAAGTCGAACTCCTGGCTGGCCCGGGCGCGCCATAAGCGCAGCAGGTTCACTGTGTCTGTGCCATAGCCGGGGACCAGGGTGTGCAGAGGCTCGCCCAATACGGTCTCGCCGGGGAGCCAGCGCACGCGGTAGCTGCCTCTATCGTCTGTGTAGTGCTCGGTACGGCCGCCGAAACCAACCGTCACGCGGTTGTCGGGCTGCGGGAACTCCCAGGGATTGCCATAATATAGCCATTCGTCGGGGCTTTCTACTTGCCACCCGTTTTTGAATGACTGTTTGAAAATGCCAAACTCGTAGTGGATGCCGTACGAAACACTGGGGATGCTGAGCGTGGCGAGCGAGTCGAAAAAGCAGGCGGCTAAGCGGCCCAGGCCGCCGTTGCCGAGCGCGGGCTCGGGTTCCATCGCGATCAAGGCGTCGAGATCGAAACCCAATTCGGCCAGCGCCTGGCGCGCCAGTTCTGTCGTGCCGGTGTAGAGCATGTTTTGCGTGATCTGCCGCCCGGGCAGATACTCGGCAGATAGGTAGTAGACGAACTTCGGGCGCGTGGCGACGTACGTGTCGATGGTCTTGCGGAAGCGGTCCATCAGGTAGTCGCGGACGGTGTGCGCAAGCGCCATGTAAATGTCGCTGTCTCCAGCAGTATACGCGCCCTGCCCGCGGACGTAGTAAAGGTTATCGACCATAGCGCGCTTGAAAGCCTCGACAGTTGTTCCACTTCGTCCGTGGCCCAACTGTCGTGCCAGTGCGCGCGATCCTCCATATACCATTGTGTTTCTCCTGGTGTGATGAGGTTGGAAAGCGCCCGAATCTTACCATAAAAGTTTCCTCAGGGTCAGATTCTACGCCGCGATCAGGCTGGTTCTTCGAGAATCGACACTTCTCCTCGCGATCCATCCACGCGCACGCGCTGTCCGGTCTTGAGACGGGTGGTGGCCTGGGTAACGCTCACTACAGCCGGGATACCGTATTCGCGCGCTACGACCGCGCCGTGGGTCATCATGCCGCCTACTTCCATCACCAGCCCGCCGGCGGCCAGGAACAGCGGGGTCCAGCTCGGATCGGTGCCAGGGCAAACGAGGATTTCACCATGCTCCAGCCGCGCGTGGTGTGGATCGTAAACCACCTGCACAACACCTTCCACAACTCCCGGTGAAACTGGGCTGCCGGTGAGCACATTTCCTCCAGCATCGGCGCTGGCAGCGGCGCTCTCGTAGACAGCTGTACCATCAGAGAGCAGCAAGCGTGGGATCTGTCTGCGGCGTTTCTCGCGCTCGTAAGTCTGCCGACGCTCGGCAACAAGAGCCTGAAAATCAGTCTGGCTGGAGTCTGACAGCGCTTTTAACTCACCGATGCGCAGGAAGAATACATCATCGGGCTGCTCGAGTATGCCGCGTTTTGCCAGATCCTGCCCATCCTTCCTGAAGGCGTTACGCCACTGCCACAGAATGCGGATGATTGTAAACTTTGGTGATTCGCGCAGGCCGGTGAGCTCGCGCATGCGCCCGGCGGCAAACCCCGCCAGGCGTGTTTTCAACCAGCCCATGCGCGTCTTGCGGAGCATGGCAAGCAGACGATCACGCGCTGCGGCAGCCTGAATGGAGCCGCGCTCAAACACGGCCCGCGGGGATGCCTCCTCGGGGATATCCAAATAGCTCTGCAGCGCCTGCATCAGGGGCGTGGGGTCATCCTGCCAGCGAATGCGCCCCAGGTCGATCTCCGCCAGCCCGCGCATGCCGTATTGGGCAAGGAATCGGTCCACGGCGGTTTGTGCTGCTGGAGGAAGGGCTTTTTCCAGGCAGCGGGCTGCGAGATCGCATGGAGAGGTATTGCGGAACGCCGCGAGCGAGTCGGGATCGTTGCGGATCACAAAGGCAGTATCCCACAGCGACAGATCCATCTCGGTGGTGACGTTATGCGGCAGGCCGCGGGTCATCTCCAGGGCTGTCTCGCGCCCGCCCGGCAGCGGCGAAGCCATCCGTACCAGCGGCTGGAACACGGCTTGCCCGGCTGCTACCGTAGGGACCAGGGTAAGCAGCATCTGATAGGCTCCTTCGATCAGCATCGTTTCGAGACGCGCCGCGCGATCAGCGATATTGGAATCCTTACTGGCAAGCTGGCGTACATGCTCGGTGGTTCGTTGGATGTAGCGATCCAGCCACCGGCGCATGGCAGCAGGTGCGATCAGCGCGCGCAGGACGAAGAATCCGGCGGGAAGCAGGATCTTCAAGATGTGATACCTGGTCTTCAGCTTAACCGGTCCGGCCATGGGCGGCAGGCGCGGATCGTTCATGATTGGTAGCAGCGCATCGCGGAACACCGGGTCGATCACCGAAAATGTATAGTCCAGGAAGCTCCGGCCGGCCGGGTAGCGCATCAGGTTGGTGACGTTGATCCACAGGCGCTCACCGGCTGAGAGCAGGCCGGTTTGCGTAGCGGGCGTCAGGTTTAATCCGTATGCACGTCCAATGCTCGCGGCGAGGTGGAGGAATATATCCATCCCTAAGGGGGTGAGCGGGTCGAGCATGCCCTGCACCGAACCAAACGAAAACATTGCATTCAGTGGTCCATTACCGGTGAAGCGCGCCGGGATGGGGAATAGCGAGGTAATTGGGCGTGATTGGACAAGCCACATTACTTCGTCTGAAACGGCCCATTCAATATCCTGCGGGCTGCCAAAGTGCGCGGCAACGCGCTTTCCCAGGCTGGCGAGCGCCAGGATCTGCTCGTCTGGCAGGGCTTGCTGATGGGAGGCGGCCTCTTCTCGATGTTCTACACCGCCCGCGTTGACTGAACGGATAGAAAGCGCTTTTGCACCGATGGTTTTGCGCACGATGCGGTTCTGATCGACCTCCACTACGTACTGGTCGGGCTCTACCAGTCCAGAAACCAGCGCCTCTCCCAGACCGAGCGTGGCGTCGATGACGGTTTCGCTGCGCTTACCGGTCAGTGGGTTGGCGGTGAACAGCACACCCGACACCTCACTTTGCACCATTTGCTGCACCACCACCGCAAGCGAAACAGACTCTTGCGGGATGCCATTGCGGGCACGGTAGCCAATGGCGCGGGCCGTCCATAGGCTGCCCCACACGTGAATGACGCTCTCCAGCAGCGCTTCCTCTCCGGTGATATTGAGCAGGGTGTCCTGCTGCCCGGCAAAGGACATATCCGGCAGGTCTTCGGCTGTAGCAGAGGAGCGCACAGCCACCGGTTGATTCGGACGGCTCGCATCTTCGCAGATCTGCGCATACGCCGCCCGGATCATCGGGATAAGCTGTGCCGGGATTTTTCCGGCGGCAAACCCAGCGCGGATCGCCTCAGAAGCAGCCTCGAGCGCGACAGGGTTCTGCGGGTCGAGCCTGGCGCAACAATCGGCGATTAGCGCTTGCAGGTTGTTTTCGGTCACGAAGGTGTTATAAGCCTCGGTAGTAATGACGAATCCGGGCGGAACGGGGAGCCCGGCGCGCGCCATGGCGCCCAGGTTCGCGCCTTTGCCACCGGCAGTGGGGATTGAGTCGCGGTCTAGCTCTTTAAAAAAGCGGATGTGGTCCATAAGGTGTCCTATGCGAACGGCAACAAGCACGTCGCCACAATCAATGTCGTGTCATAATGAAGAGGTAATTCATTATAAATCCGTTTGACGAAGGAATGCCAACCGTGCAAACAAAGAATATCCTCTACGATGGCAGCTCGGAACCGCTGCCCGAGCAGGTTTACCTGCGAGCCGGCCCGCTGTCTGTGATTTTTGAGAACGGTGACCTGCGTACTATCCGCCTGGGCGAGCACGAGATTCTGCGGCGGCTGTACGTGGCGATCCGCGACCGCAATTGGGGTACGGTGCCGCCGCTGTTTTCGAATCTGCGGATCGAGCGAGGCGTCGACTATTTTCACATTACCTTTGATGCGGAGAACCGGCAGGGCGAGATCCATTTCTCATGGCGTGGAGCGATCACAGGCGCGGCGGATGGCACGATCACGTACACGCTGGGTGGGGAGGCGCAAACGGCTTTCTGGAAGAATCGCATTGGTTTTTGTGTCCTGCATCCGGCGGGGCTGGCAGGGACGGCGTGCGAGATCGAACACGTGGATGGATCAAAATCGGTCGCGGTGCTGCCGGCAACCATCTCACGAGAACAGCCGGTACCGCCGTTCGGCGATCTGCGCGCGATCACGTACGAGGTGGAGGAGGGCGTCCGCGCGGAAGTGCGGATGGAAGGTGACATCTTCGAGATGGAAGATCAACGCAACTGGACGGATGCCTCGTATAAAATTTTTGGCACGCCGCTGCGAATCCCGTATCCGGCACAGATGCGGAAGGGCGAGCGCGTGCGGCAGTCGGTGACGATGCGGCTGTACGGTTCTGCGCATAGCCAAAATTATAGGGCAGGGCACGATAGTGTCGGGAGCCCAGTTGTTATTCGGGTAGTTGCTAACTCAGAAGCCGAGCGACCGCTTCCAGAGATTGGATTAGGGTTCGCTCACCAGGGAAAACCACTCAGCGAGCGGGCAGCGGAGCGGTTGAAACGGCTGAAGCCGGGTCATCTGCGTGTAGACATAATGGCGACGGAGCCAAATTTCGCTGCCCGGCTGCGAATGGCAGCGGAGCAGGCCTGGACGTTTGGTGCGAATCTGCACGTCGCGCTGATCTTTGATCCCGCTGATGCTGGTTCATTCCAATGGCTGACGGAGGTGGGCAGGAGCGCGGCAGATTTGCCCGCGCGGGTGGCGGTTTGGCTGATTTACCCGGCGCTTGAGTTGTTCACCGGCGGCACACCTGTGCGAGAAGCGGTGGAAATGGCGCGCTCCGCGCTCGGTGGGGCGGCGGATGAGGCGCTGTTTGCCGCTGGAACAAACACCGACCTGATCTTCCTCCAGCGCTCGCTACCGCCGCTGGAACAGATCGATGCCGTGTGCTTCGCGATCAACCCCCAGGTACACGCTTTCGATAACCAATCGGTGATCGAAACACTGCAAGCCCAACCAGATGCCGTTCGCACCGCGAAGGAGCTGGCGGAAGGCCTGCCTGTTTTGGTCAGTCCGGTGACGCTCAAACCGCGCCATAATCCCTATGCCACCGGCCCGGCTCCGGTCACACCCGAGGGCGAACTGCCACCGCAAGTCGACCCGCGGCAGGCCTCGTTGCTGGGCGCAGTGTGGACGGTTGGCAGCATCCGCGCGATGGCAGTAGGTGGGGCGGGCAGCGTCACCTATTACGAGACGACCGGCTGGCGCGGGGTAATGCTGGAAGCGGATGACGCGCCGTACGCGAAGTTCCCGGCAAATCCGGGGGAGGTGTTCCCGCTGTATCACATTCTGGCGACGGTGGCGCAGTGGGCAGGGGGCGTTTCTCTGCCCGTGCAAAGCTCGGATTGGCTGAAGGTTGGTGCTCTGGCAATGCGCCAGGGAGAAAGGCTGTGCCTGCTGCTGGTGAACTACACGCTCGAAGCGCAAGAAGTGATCGTCCGAGGCTTGCCCGAAGGAGAAGCGCAGGTCCGCTGGCTGGATGAGACAAACGCGCGGTTTGCGATGAAAGATCCGGAGGGATATCGCGGTTCGGAAGGGGAGCCCGCGCGGATCAGCGGAGGTGAGATGGCTGTTACCCTTTTGCCCTACGGGGTACGGAGATTGATTTGCACGATCCCCGGCGTTTGAGGAACAATTAAGCGTGGCAACCCTTTGATCCTGCCAGATCTGTCGTGATGCAGCAGTGGCAAGATCCTCACCCGATGTGCTGTTGTGACTCTACGTTCCACCTGGTTTTGCTCATCATAAGAGACATAGAACCACATCAGCAAACGAGAGAGGGGTCGCGGTGGCACTGCGATAGGGGGTGAGGATCTTGCTATGCGACATCAGCGCTCTGTTTGCGTGATTTTACAAACAGAGCGCTGGGGATGGTGCGGATAAAGGTCGTTCTTTCCTATTCGGTGACCGAGTTTGTGGCAATCACGTTGCTGTACCAGCGGGCGCTGAGCTTGGGTGTGCGCTTCTGGGTGGCGTAATCGACGCGGATGATGCCAAAGCGCGGCTTGTAGCCTGAGGCCCACTCGAAATTGTCCATCAGGCTCCACACAAAGTAGCCTTTCAGGTTTGCCCCGGCTTCGATTGCGTCGTGGACGGCGATGAGGTGGCGGCGCAGGTAGGCAACTCGCTCGCGGTCTTGCACGTAACCGGTTTGGTCGGGCACGTCCAGCGCGGCGGTTCCGTTCTCGGTGATGTACATCTCGGGGTTGCCATATTCGTTCTTCACCTTCAGCAGCACATTCGTCAGGCCGGATGGGTTGATGCCCCAACCAACCTCAGTGCGGCCCCACATCGGCAGGGTGATGAATTCCATATCTGCTTTCAGCGGGCCGCTGCCCAGGCCAAAGCGGGTAGCGAAGCTCATGTAGTGATTGATGCCCAAGAAGTCGATTGGCTGGTGAATCTCCTCCAGATCGCCGGGCTGTGGCTGCGGGCCAACCGGGCCGAGCCAATCCATCAGCTCCAGCGGATAATGGCCCTTAAAGATCGGGTCGAGGAAGATATTGTGCGAGTTCTGCACCACGCGGCGGGCTGCTTCCACGTCCTCCTGGCGGTCGCTGGCGGGAACGAAGTTCTGCAAGTCGCAGACGATGCCGATTTTGCCCTTATAACCGCCTGCCCGGTATGCCTGCACGGCGCGTCCGTGCGCCAGCAGCAGATGATGGACGGTGCGGTAGGCCTGTGATGTTTCGCTGATGCCAGGAGCAAAGATCCCCTCCTGGTGCCCCAGGAATGCGACCACGTATGGTTCGTTGTGGGTGGCCCACATGGCGACCCGGTCGCCCAGGCGTTCAAACATCAGTTTTGCGTAGTCTGCAAAGCAAGCGGCCGTGTCGCGCGCGGGCCAGCCACCTTCATCCTGCATCGCCTGTGGCAGATCCCAATGGTTCAGCGTGGCGCTGGGGGTGATCCCCGCTTCTAGCAGCGCATCCACCAGCCGATCGTAGAAATCCAGACCTTTTTGGTTGACGGCCCCATGCCCGCCAGGGATCACCCGTGGCCAGGAGATCGAGAAGCGGTAAGCCTTCAGGCCCAGTTCTTTCATCAGCGCCACGTCTTCGGGCATGCGGTGGTAGTGATCACAGGCAACGTCGCCGGTTTCACCATTGACGATGCGATATGGTTGGTGCGTAAAGCGGTCCCAAATGCTTTCGCCCTTGCCGTCCTCGTTCCACGCACCTTCTATCTGGTATGCAGCCGTGGCGGCGCCCCACAAAAAACCTTCGGGAAATTGTCGTGTCAGCATAGCGGGTATCCTTGTGTCAAAACATCAAAGAGCGAAACGATAATAGAGAAATGGCTGACCACTGGAACTACGGTCAGCCATTGTTCGTTCAGGTTATTTGGCTCGAGGGAGCTTTCGGCCCTTGCTGGTGCCGGGCTTCTTGCTCTTTGACTTGCCGCGGCCCTCGCCTTCGGTGCCAATCCAGATGCCGAAGGAGGGCAGCACGGTGCGGTGTAGGAACAGTACCAGCAGCACCATCGCAAATGCAATGGCGAAAACGATCAGCGATCCGGAAAGAGTGCTCATGTAGGAGGGGTTGAAGATCATCACCAGCGCCAGCGCCAGCATCAGCACGCCGCCGATCAGCTTGAGAATGCGGCCTTGCTTTTCTTCGAGGCGGCTGGCTTTCAGTGTGACCACCGCGGCGCCAAAGATCACCAATTCATCGAGCTGGTAAACGAGCATGTACACCAGCAGCAACAGGGCAAACGTGCCCGCTGCCACGTTCTGCGCGGAGAGCAGGTTGGTCCACAGCACAGGAAAGCCTGCCGTGCAGGAGAATTCCACCAGCGATACGCCCGCCGCAAGAACAACTGTCGCGCCAGCCATGCTCCAGAAGTTGTCGCTGGCATCCATCACGCGGCGCATACGCTGCGTGATGCCCGGTTTCTGATCATCGGCGATAGTTAGCGAGATGCCTTCTTTATACCAGAAGTAATCTTTGATGTTCACGATGGCGAAGAACAGCGACACCAGTGCTACCACGATGCGGATCCACCATACATAGTTGATGATGCTGAGGAACGTGAACAACCCGGCGATGAACATAGCGTACACCGCGGCGGTAACAGTTAGGAAGATTACGCCGATCAGCAGCACTTTCCGGCGTGAACCCGTGTGCAGAGTCAGCGCCAGCAGCATAGAGAGCACCCACAGAGAGCAGGGGTTAAAGCCATCCACAAAGGCGATCAGCAGGGTAGAGACCAGCATAGACTGGCTCTCGAGGTTGATGGTATTCCCAAAGATTCTGATCTCGCGGCTGGAAGGGTCAACCGGCTGTTGTTCGGCAAGTTGGGGGGCGTCGTTGCGTGCATTGGGCATAATGCCAGCCCCGGCATCGGCGCAGTTTCCCTGTTCGATACAGGCCTGTATCGCGGCTTCGATCTCGGCGCCGGTGGTTTCACTCCAGCCGATCCAATAGCGGTCGTTTAAGAAGAAGAGTGGCACGCCGCGGCCCTGCTCTGGAAGCTGGAATGCATCTGCCATTTTGATAAAATGGCCCTGGTTGACAATTGAGTTCCATACCTCGTAAGCGCGGACGTTTAGCTCTGGGTATTTCTCATTCCATTCCTCAATCACAGGTTTGGCAGTAGAACAGTGCGGGCAGCCATCACCCCAGAAGAAGTACAGCACAACCGATCCGGAGTCGGCATTTTCGGTCAGCCCGGTGGTGTTGCCCTCAGCAGTGCAGCCGGCCAGCAGTGCGGAGAACAGTAAGCCTATTAAAGCAATTTTCAGCCAGAATCCCTTCGAACTGGCGAAACGATTCACCAATCCAGCCTTGTGAGCGATTCTCATCTATCATCCTCGGTTTCCTCGCGGTTCGATGTGCGCCTATGGGTAACCTCTCAGCCCGCGCCTCGCATTTAATGAGATCGTTGCATGGCAACTTCTTCTAAGAACATACGCAGACTAGCCAAAACTGAGAAGTAACGCCTATTTTAGTTCAAAAAGACCATTTTTAAATGGGAGGTTAAAAAATTCTTATCCTGCCAGTTGTCAAACATTATGATACAAAAAATTATACTCTGCTTCTCCGGGTGATGGTTTCTGCTTGACAGGCAAATTGCGCGACTGTAAACTCAGTTTATGACCACTCCCGCTTCCACCAACCAACCCGACCGCGAACTGCTGCGACAGCAGGAAATAGCGCACCAATTGAAGATGATACGTTCGAACCTTGCCAGCGCCCGCGCCGCCGCGGCTCGCCGGCTGGGTGAGCTTAAGACCGGCGTCGAGGTGCTGCTCGATGCGCTGCAAGATTCCTATGACAGCGTGCGCCTGGCAGCAGCCGGGGCGCTGGGCGGCTTCTCTGGGGATGCGCAGGTTGAGGATGTTATCGAGGCGCTGATGGCTGCGATTGACGACCCAAGCGAACGGGTTGGGCAAGCGGCTGTACGATCGCTGGGTATGCTGCGTGCGACCTCCGCGCGGCCTGAGATCGAGGAACTGTTGGAAGACAGCAACCCCTACATCGTCGGCGCGGCGATCCTGGCCTTGGGCCGTTTGGGTGCGGAAGATTTGGCGCCCCGGCTGGCGGAATTTCTCGGTCATGAGAGCCTGTATATCCAGACACAGGCGGTGCGCGCTGTTGGGATGCTCAATTATGCCCCGGCAGGGCCTCAACTGGTGGAACTGCTCGCTCACAGCCGCAAACTTCGCCAGAGCGCCGGGCGGCTGGACCCTCAGGCTTATCTTGAGCACCGCGAGGACGATATTTACACCCTGCAAAACCACCTTGTGCGGGCGATTACCGGGCTGAAGGTGAAGGAGGCGGCACCGATCCTGATTGAGATTGCGCAGAAGGATGTGGGCCTGCGCGGGCTGGCTGTGGAGGCTTTGATTGCCAGCCAGGTGGAGCTGAACCCGGAAGCCATTGCCGGCTTGTTCGCGGATCCTTCCGCCGGGCTGCGCCGCCGGCTGATTGGGCTGATGGCACAGCAGAACTACCGGCAGGCGCTGCCGTTTCTGCGCAAGCTGCTGGAAGATCCCAGCGTTTCTTCGCGCAGCGCCGCGATGCAGGCCCTGACTCAGATGCAAGACCTGGAATCGCTGCCACAGTTTGTGTGGATCGCCTATCACGACCCCAATCCCTTTGCCCGCGTGCAGGGAGTTCACAGCGTGGCGGGGCTGCTGGGGCGCGAAGCGATTGCCAAACTTCTGCCGCTTTCGAATGACGCCAACTTTGAAGTGCGGCGCGCTTCCGTGCTCCACATTTATGAGCACCTACCTACCGAACCAGAGGCGCTGGCAGCCCTGGCGCGCTTTGCCCGCGATTTTCCATCCGATGTGCTGGCGATATCGATCAGCGCGCGGCTGGAAGGCATGGGCTATACCCTGCCGCCCGAGTCCGAAGCGGCCCAACCGGGTATGATGCCGCTGGTGCCTGTATCAATGCGCACCCACGCAGAACCGCTTGCCGCCCTGCTGGCGCAGTGGCGACAGGAGCTAGGCGACATGGAAACGCAAGACCCCGAGCTGATGAAAACCAGCATTGCCCTGGATCACCTGCTCGAACTGTTGAAAAAAGAAATGTGAGCGTTCAGGCCCCTACCTGGCCGAATCGCTACAAAGAATATCCGAAGTAGGAGAGAATCCATGTCACCGACCATACCCGGCCCTGCCTACCGCATTGTCACCCACCGCCTGGTGATCCGCTGTTATGAGCCTGCCGATGCGCAAATGCTAGAAGAGTCAGTCAATGCCAGCCGAGAGCACCTGCTCCCGTTTATGCCATGGGCGTACGATCTGCCGATGCCGTTTCAGGATCAGTTGGCGCTAGTACGGCGCTTCCGCGGTAACTTTGACCTGGGGAATGATTATGTTTACGCTGTACTCAACCCAGAGGAAACGCGCGTGCTGGGAGGAACCGGGCTGCACACCCGCGTGGGCGCGCACGCGCGCGAGATAGGCTACTGGATCCACGTGGATTTTGCTGGACAGGGGTTCGCGACGGAACTCTCCGCCGCGCTGACACGCGTAGCGTTTGAAGTGGATGGCGTGAACCGGATAGAGATCCATTGCGATCCGGAGAATGTGCGCTCGGCAAACGTGCCGCGCAAGCTGGGCTATACTCACGAGGCCACGCTGCGCAGCCGCATCACCCGGCATGATGGCTCGCTGCGCGATGCGATGATCTGGACACTGCTGCGCGAGGAATACCCAAATTCTCCTTCCGCTTCCGTGCAGATCGAGGCATTCGACGCTATTGGGCGGAAAATTCTTTGATTGCCTTGGGCAAAACTTTGCCTGCCAGAAATTAATGCGTGAATCTACAATAAAATTGTAGATAAACTCCCTACACAGTTTCCGTAGGACAAGTTGTAATGTTGTACAATATACGGCAGGAGGGAGTCATAGGTGTGCCCTGATGGACAAACCGTTCTATTGATAACGAATAACGACGATGACGAGCCCTGCGCGCGTAAGGCGCTTCCGGGGTATCAGATTGACGTTGTGAAGCAGCCCGAAGATGCACACCGCGCGCTGGAAAGGCGCGATGCGTCGGTGATCTTGCTGCGCGGGCTGGCGGAGATGCCAGGGATCGATCTGCTGCGTGTGGTTGGTGAAACCTGCGCGCCGGTGATTCTGCTGGGCGAGACGGATCTGGATGCCGCGCTCGCGGCAGGGGCGGATGACGTTTTGCCAGAACTGCCACTCAACCGGTCCACGCTGGCTCGCGCGGTGCGCTATGCATTGGAGCGCGGAGCGCTGCGCGAAAAGATCGAATCGCTGGAAACCGAGCTGAATGGGCTGCGGAAGAACGTGGTCGATATGGAGCTAACAGGCAGCGAGCAAGCGGATGCATTGAACCGGGTAAACGAAAATCTCTCCGCTGAACAAAGCTGGCTGCGCGCGCTGATCAACACTGCGCCGGCAGGCATTGCGCTTGTGAACCAGGATGGTCAGTTTATCTTTGCAAATCCTGAGGCGAAACGGCTGTTCGGATCGTCTATCACTGGGACAGCCCATGGCCCAGATGGAGGGTACACACTCCATCACCTGGATGGCACACCGTACGAGGCTGGTGAACTGCCGCTGGTGAAGGCGCTGCGTGGGCACGAGACAAAGAACCTGGAGATGATCGCCCGGCTGGATCGCGGAGAGCAAACATATCTAATGGTTAACTGCACGCCGGTACGCGGTGCCGATAATCGGATTACCGGTGCGTTTACCATCATGCAGGATATCACAGAGCGAAAGGCTGCTGAGGCTACTTTACTCCAGACTCGCAAAGAAGTGTTTGATATCATCGAATCGATCAACGACGGCTTCTTTGCGCTGGATAGGCAGTGGGATTTTGTCTATATTAACAAGCGCGCTGCACTCGTCGGGAACAAGCAGCCCCACGAATTGATCGGTAAGAATATTCTGGAAGAGTACCCGAGTGTTAAAGATTCACCGCTGCTTCAGTACTACCGCAACGCAATGGAGAATGGCGAAAACTCGCACTTCTTGTGGCAAGCAAGCAGTGGTATTTGGTATGAGGTTCGTGTTTATCCGACCAATACAGGCATTGCCATTTACTGGATTGATAAATCAGAGCAGCGACTGGCAGAGATTGAAAACGAGCGGTTGCTGTTGGAGCTGAAAAACGCCCAACAAGCGTTAACACGAACGGCGATCGACGCACGGCAGACCGCTCGAGAAGCGCTAGCATCCGCTACACAGCTAGAAGCCATCCTCAACAGTCTGACCGACGCCGTGATCGTGATCGACCGCGACGGCGTGGTACAGCGAGCCAATTCGTTTGCTGTGGCAATGTTTGGCATCGATCCCTTGCGTATGAACCAGAAGACTCTGATGAGCCGGATCTCGATGCGAACGAGAGATGGCGATCCGCTGCAGTGGGAGCTGGCGCCGCCATCGCGCGCGATCCAGGGCGAGCTGGTGCTCAACCAGCCGGTGGGGCTGGTAAATGCCCGCGGGCGGCGCTATGAGGCGCTGGTTTCTGCGCTGCCGCTCTACATTGGCAACGATTTTGTGGGCGCGGTTTCGGTGTGGAATGATATCACCGAGCGCGAGGAACTGCGCGCCCAGGTGGAGATCGACCGCGCCCGGCTTGAGACCATGATCCGTTACGCCCCCGATGGCATTCTGCTGGCAGACAGCGACTGCAAAGTGCTGTATGCCAACCCTGCCGCTATTCGCCTCTTTGATGGAAATGTCAGCATCAATACCATTCTGCCCGATAGGCTGGAATCCATCATGCACAGACCGGACGGCACGACCTACAAAAGCGACGAGCTTCCGATTGTTCGCTCGATTCGCGAGGGAAGAACCTTCCAGGATGTAGAGGCGCATATCCGATGGTCTAACGGTGAAGAGCGCATCCTGTTGATTAACACCGCGCCAATCCTCGATTCGAGCGGGGTTGTGACGGGCGGCGTGGGGCTATATCGTGACGTTACGGATTTGAACCGCACGCGAATGGCGTTTCGCGAGAGCGAGGACCGCTTCCGGGTTGCGCTCAACAGCGCGCCGATCACAGTGTACCAGAACGATCTCGCCTTGCGCTATACGTGGGTTTACAACCCGCGTTATGGGCAAACACCCGAAATGCTGCTGGGAAAAACCGACGAGGATTTGTTTGGCCCCGATGACGCCAACCGTTTGTTGAAGATCAAACGCGGCGTGCTGGAGAGCCGCAAAGGTACGCGGGTTGAGTTTACCGCCGTAATGCAAGAACGCCCGGTTACCTACGATATGACCATCGAGCCGCTGTTTGATGCCGATGATCAGGTGATTGGTCTTACGGCAGCCAGTTTCGATGTGACCGAGCTGCGCCAGCTAGAGGCCCAGCAGATCCTGCACCGCACGCACCTGGCTGTGCAGCGCCAGCTCTTCCAGCACCGTGAAATGGAGCGCACGCAGATCGCCCGCGAACTCCACGACGGCCCGCTGCAAGATTTGATCGCAACCTCGTTTGGCCTGGTGGAAGCAATGTCGACCGACGAGAAGGAAGCGCGGATGCGCAAAATGCGCAAGATCCACGAGGCGATGCAGCGGAACATTCGCGATCTGCGCGTGTTCTGCAACGATTTGCGCCCCCCTGTGCTGGCCCCCTTCGGGTTGGAGAAGACCATCCAATCGCATATGGAAACGTTCCGGCTGCGCCATCCTGATATCAAAATTTACCTGACACTGATGCCAGATGGCAAGCGTATCCCCGAGAATATCCGCATGACGATGTTCCGCATCTTCCAGGAATTGATAAACAATATCGTCAAGCACGCGCATGCCACCGAACTGCGTATCAGCCTATTTCTCGATCAGAGCCAGGTGGTGCTGGAGGTAAAGGACAATGGCGTGGGCTTCAATGTGCCGACGGACTGGGTGGAAGTTGCGCAGCAGGGGCACTTGGGGCTGATCGGCATGCGCGAGCGCATCGAGTCGATTGGCGGGACGATGGTTATCAACGCCACACCAAAACGCGGCACGCGCATTGAAGTGACCGCCCCGCTGCCAAGCAGCGAAGTGGAAGGCAAATAGGTACCTGGAGCAGTAACCTGCCAGGGTCGAGTGGTTACCAATCGTTTATATGCGTGTGGCGCGCGATGCACTCGCGCGCCACACGCATATAGAATTTAGGGTGCGTGATGAACGGCAGGCAGAGTTACCTCAAACCGGCTGCCCTCGCCGGGCTGGCTGGATACGGTGATTTGCCCCTGGTGGCGCTCAACAATCTTGCGGCAGATCGCCAGCCCCATGCCGCTGCCATCGAATGCGCCCAAGCCGTGCAGCCGTGAGAACGGCTGGAAGATACGCTCGGCGTACGCCGGGTTGAACCCGATGCCATTGTCTTCCACCACCAACCGCACCTGGCCGGCTTCTGTCGCTGCTTGCACTGTAACGACCGGGGCGGCTTCCTCGCGGCGGAACTTCATTCCGTTATCTACCAGGTGCATGAGAAGCTGTCGCAGCAGCACGCGGTCTCCTTGCACGGAGGGCAGCGGCGTTACAACCACCTTGCCGCCTGCCCGGTCGATGCGGCTGCGCAGGTCGCCCAGCACATCGCGTACCACGCTGTTGAGATCAACCGGGCCGAAATCGCGTTTGCTGGTAGATACGCGCGAGAGCTGAAGCAGATCGTCGATCATGCCTTGCATGCGCATTGCGGCGTTCTCCATGCGGACGAGATAGTCCGCCTCCTGCTCGGATAGGCGACCTTGCAGCGCGTGGTGCAGGCGGTCGCCAAAGGCGCGCACCTTGCGCAGCGGCTCTTGAAGATCGTGCGACGCGACAAAGGCGAAGCGCTCCAGGTCGCGGTTGCTGCTCTCTACGGATTTTACCAGCAGTTCAAGCTGTGCTTCGCGCTGCCGCAAGGCCGCTTCTGTAAGCTTTTGTTCGTGGATATCGGTTGCCGTGCCATACCACTGTACTACCTTGCCCTGCTCGTCGGTCATAGGCAAGCCGCGGCTCAGGTGCCAGCGGAACGTGCCGTTCAGCATGCGCACCCGATGTTCTACTTCATACATTGTGCCAGTTTCAACGGCGTTGCTCCAGGCATCGACTGTCGCCTGGCGATCGTCATCGTGCACCACGGGCGCCCATTCCCAGCCGTCCGCGCCTTTGTGGATGCCATGATACTCGGCGGCCCGCTGGTTATAGTAAGTTACCCTGCCTTCGGGGCCTGCCATCCAAATGAGTTGTGGCATCGAATCGGCCAGCATCCTGAAGCTGGCTTCGCCCTTCACCAGTGCCTGCTGGCTTTGCAGATAGGCCAGCTCGGTCCTCTTGCGGTCGGAGATGTCGAGGATGAAGGCTACCAGATGCTCTGGCTCGTTGGGCAGATTGGCAATGCTGACCATCACCCACACGCGTGAGCCGTCTGGGCGCTGGTACTCCTGCTCGAATGGCTTGCACGTGCCCTTCTCGAGCAGTTCCCTGATGATTGCGCGTTCGGATTGCTCGTATTCCTGCGGGCGAATGTCATCCCACTGCACCTGCCCGGATTCCAGCGCCGCGCGGTCCAGACCGACGAGATTAAGAAAGCAGTCATTGGCTTCGATTATGTTACCGTTCAGGTCAGAAATTGTGACGCCAACGACAGTGGAGTTGACCAACCCCTGCAAGCGGGATAAGGCTTTTTTTAGGCTCTCTTCAGTGCGGCGGCGCTCCTCAAGCTCGGCCTTCATCTGATGCTGCGCGGTAACTTCCTCGGTCGCATCCACCAGTAAGTGCGCAAAGGCCACCAGCTTGCCCTCTGCGTACACCGGTGAGAGGTTCCAATTCCACCATCTGGGGCCGCTTTCTAACCCTTCGTACGGGAAGTGATAGACGGTGCGGCCTTTGCCGGTTTTGGTTACCTCGTCAAAGATATCAAAAATGCCGCTCTCCTCCGCTTCAGAAACGTAATCGGGGATGTACTTACCGATCAAGGTCTCCTCGCTGTGCGGGGCATTCCACATCTTCTGGTATACCTGGTTATGCGCCAGCACCATATACGGCGGCTGGGCCAGGAAGATTGCCAGCCCAGCGGGCGCGTGTTCAAACAGCCCTTCGAGCTGCTGGTTTTTCACTTCAAGCTCGCGCTTCTGCACCTGAAGCTCGTGTTTTTGGTCCTGCAGGATTTGTTTCTGCTCCCGCAGCAGTTCTTCGGCCTTTTTCTTATCAGATACATCGACAAACACATTTACCGCGCCGGTGATACAGTCGCTCGCGTCATAGAGCGGTTTGATGTTGACCGAAACGGTGAGCATCGATCCATCCGGGCGCTCTAGCATAATCTCTGCCCCGCGGGTTGATACGCCTTCCTGAATGGCAAGGGCCATGGGAGTTTGTTCGCTAGGCAGAACCGAACCATCTTCCAGAAACAGGCGGTTGCCGCTGCAGAAGCGCACGGAAAGGTCTCCTATGGGAGGCTCAAAACCCCAAATTTCAACGGCGCGCTGGTTGTAGTAGGTGATGCGGCCTTCCGCGTCGCAGGTGTACATGGCGGCTGGCATTACCGAAACCAGCCCGCGGAAGCGTTCTTCGCTTTCGCGCAGGGCAGCGTTGGCCTGCATTAAGGCCTGCTCAGAGCGTTTTCGATCCATCGCGTAGCGGATCGACCGCTCCAGCAGCAGGGGGTTCACCTCATCTTTGGTCAGGTACAGGCTGGCGCCTGCCTGCATTGCCTCTACATCGACTTCGTAGCTGCCGCGTCCGGTCAGCAGGATCATCGGCGGCGACGTTTCGCGAGAGGTTGCCTCGCGGATGAGATCCATTCCGGTGTGCAGGCCTAGATCGTAATCAACCAGGACGGCATCGAAACATTGCTCGCTAAATAAGGTTTCACGCGCTTGATCGTACGTGGAAGCCCAGGTAAGCCGCACCCGCGCGCCCTTGGTTTCCGCGAGCATCTCGCGGGTGATGAAGTAGTCATCCTCGTCGTCGTCAATGAGGAGAATGTTCCAGTTTTTGTTTTCTTGCACAATACTTCCTTCCCAGCTATTTCTCTACGTTCTTGCTTTCTTCAGGCTGTTGCAGCGGCAGCTCAACCACAAAGGTTGAGCCCACCCCCACCTTGCTGCGCGCTGATAAGGTGCCCTGGTGGCGCTCGACAATCTTGCGGCAGATCGCCAGCCCCATGCCGGTGCCTTCGTACTCGCTGCGCCCATGCAAGCGCTCAAACGGTTGAAAAATGCGCTCGATCATCTCTTCATCGAAACCAATGCCGTTGTCACGAACTTCCAGCCGCAGCCGATCGCTGCTTGCAGTGCCATTCTGGTCGATCACTTCTGCCTTTACCTCAACCTGGGGCGGCACGTCTGGCCGATGATACTTGAGTGCGTTTCCGATCAGGTTTTGCAGAAGCTGGTGCATTTGCGTGGGGTCTGCTTGCAGTGTTGGCATGCTGCCTACGCGTACATTGCCGTGCGAGCGTTCCACGCGCACTACCAGATCACTCATCACTTCCTCCGCCACCTTGTTGAGATCTACCATTTCAAACGGACTGCCCTTGGTGGTGACGCGCGAAAACGTGAGCAGATCTTCGATCATGCCCTGCATCCGCTGCGTGGCGCTGACCATGCGGTTGAGGTAATCCTGCTCCTCTTCGCTGATGCGGTCCTGCATGCGGTCGACGACGCGCTCGCCAAAGGCGCGGATCTTGCGCAGCGGCTCTTGAAGATCGTGTGAGGCGATGAATGCGAATTGCTCCAGCTCCAGGTTGCTGCGCTTTAGCTGAAGCGCATACTTCTCAAGTTCCAGACGAGCTTTTTTCATCTCGGTGATGTCGCGCATTACCGCTACCGCGCCCGAGAAGAGGTTTTCGTCCTTCCACAGCGGTGAAAGACTGATCTGGAAGTGATGCATGCCGCCCTGGTAGAAAACCGACCACTCGTACACAACGTTGGAGCCCTGCTGCACCTGTTCAAAGGCTCGCACGTGCGGATCGGATTCTCTGCCAAGCAGATCGCGAATGGTCTTCCCTATGACTTGTTCGGGCGACAGATCGAACCATTCGGCCGAACGCCCGTATAGGCCGGTAAAACGCTGGTGCTCGTCTAGCGTGCACACCAGGTCGGATATGGATTCCACCAGTCCACGGAAGCGGGCCTGTTCTTCATAAATCGCCTGGTGCGTGCGCACGTATTCGGTCGTTTCGGAGGCAAGGATCATCAAGCCTTCGATAACGCCATCGACCCCGGTGATGGGGGTGAATGTAAAGGTGAAGAAGTCTTCTTCCAGGCCGGTTTCCCGCTGAATGAGGAAGGGCTGGTCGACGGCAGCGTAGGTTTTTCCGGTGCGGATTACGTCTTCGATAAGTGGTACCACAATATCGCTTAGCTCTGGCCAAACCTCGGGGAGCGGCCGGCCCATCAGCGGTCCCTTGTCGCGCGCGATGCGCTCATAGGCTTCGTTGTAAAGGGTGTAGCGGTAATCGGAGCCTTCAAGGAAGGCGATCGCCGCGGGCGCCTGGGCAATGAGCGTTTGCAGCAGCTCTTTCTGGCGGCGGTTTTCTTCCATCAACCGCTCTCGCTCGGTCACATCGTGCCAGATGGCAACCGCGCCAATCAGGTCTTTGCCCACGTACACGGGCGAGGAAGAAGCGAGCACGATGTACTTTCGGCCCCGCTGATTGGTGAGCGTAAAGCGCTTGTGTACCTGTCCTTCGCCCCGCTGCGCCAGCGCGGAGGGCATCGTTTCCGCGGTCACGGGCTGGTCGTTTTCATCTTTAAGCTGCAAATTGTTCACGACCTGCGCCCGCGTCATGCGGATGGGATCGAAGCCGAAGAGGGCAATGGCCTGTGAATTTGCCTGTGTGACAACGCCTTTGTCGTTGTAGACGATGACCGAGTCGGATAGGGCGTTGAAAATTGCCTCGATCTGTACGGCAGTTTGGTGGGCCTGCCTGGCTGACTCGCGGGAGATGCGCTCCATCTCGCGTTGATGGCTGATATCCTGTCCTACAGCTACCGCGCCGATGATCTTATTGTTTTCAACCACGATCGGTGCGGCGGAGTGTACAACGGTGCGCGTTTCGCCGCTGGGAAGGATCAAATCCATCACTTCATCCAAGGCAGTTTCACCGTTTAACACCGCGCGCGCAAGCCCCCATTCATGATTCCGCACCGGTAGGCCAGAATCGGCCCAATGGGCATCGATGATGCCGAAATCTTCGAGCTTTTTGAAGGAACCTGGCTCAATACCGGTGCCTCGCCCGATGACCTCGTTCTGGCGAATGATGTTGCCGTGTTCATCGGTGATGATGACGCTGACGGGAAGGGCCTGAAGTAGCGCTTCCAGGCGGCGGTTGGCAACTTCCAAGGCGGATGTTCGCTCTGCTACGCGCTGCTCAAGGGTTGCCTGGTGCAGGCGCAGTGACTGTTCCGCCTGGAGGGACGCCTGTGTGCGTTCGGCAAGGCGCGCGCGCAGGGTTGCGAAAGCCTGTGATAGCTGTCGTACTTCATCCACGCGGCTGTCTACCGGCAGAGTCACATCGGGGCGAGAGTCGGCGAGGGCATTCGCGGCAGCCGCCAGTTTCTGTAGTGGGGCGGCGAAAGAATGCGCCAATTGCAGTCCAACCGCGATCGTGGTTGCAAGAATGGTCAGCAGCGCAAACAGGATGATGTCTTGCTCCGTAACGATATCCTCTGGAAGTTGGAAGGCTCTTGTAATTACATCGAGATGGGCTACCAGCGTAGAAATCAGAATCATTGGCAGGGATACGCCGAGGGCAAAGATCACCGCGAGGCGCACATAAAGGGTATTCATGCGGAAGGGCGAATTAGGAGCGAGCGCCCATGGAAATATCGCCAGCGCCAGCCCTATTGTAGTGTAGTAAAGCGAGGCGAACCATAAATGCTGCGGATAACCCGCGAGAATGGGGAAAAGGAAGAACAACAGCGCCATCACCAGCGTGATGACACGATAGGTACTTACGCGGCTCGGCGTTTCATGCCGCGCGGGTAGGGCAAAGGCTATTAGCGCGAGCCCGCCGATGAGGAACAGCACGCCAAAGATGATGCTGCCAACGAATGGCAGACGGTAGTGCAGCGTTGCAAGGTCGCCGGGCAGAAACAGAAACAGGCCAACCAGCACGCTGGATACCCCCGCGATCAGGCCCAAAAGATCCCCTGTCTGCGGCGGGGCTTCTTCCGTCTCGGCGGGCAAAGCCCGCTGCGAATTTGGGAAGAAAGGCGTGGCTGCCATGCCAAGCGCAAGCAGAACGAAGTTCAGGCTGCTGATCCATCCGCCGCTGGCGGCAAGCGTGCCAGACACCAGCAGCAATACCAGCCCGCCGATGATATTCAAGGTGACGAGCAGCTTGCGCGACGGCCCAAGGACCATGGTCAGCAGCAGCGCCGGGCCAATGATCACCAGGCTGATCCCAACCAGAAAATACGTACTGGGAATATAGCTGGGCTGGAGAATTTGAAATTGATGCGGGTGTACCAGCATAATGGTGCCAAGCAAGCCGCAGAAAAGACCTGCTAACCATTGAAATCTGTCGCTGCGTAGCAGACGCATGATACCTATCTTTTCCTTCCTACACTGAATCGTTTAGGGATTATACCTGAAATCTTTACAATGTCTATCTTCAATACATTGGGGGTGTATTTCAGTTTTGTGTGGGGGGGGGGGGGGG
>JAEYTI010000353.1 GCA_023434145.1 Chloroflexota bacterium
GGGCCACGGCGCCAACCAATCTCCCCCAAAAACCCACGGCAAAACCCAGAGTCTCTGTGTTCTCTCTTTTTCTCTCTGTGCACTCTGTGTTAAGCTTTTCTTCTTCCTACTCCACCCCCTCCAGGAAGGCCAGCACCACCTCATTGAAATCCTGCGGGCGCTCCATGTTCGGCAAGTGGGCGGTGCCGGTCAGGCAGACTACCCGTGCATTCGGGATTTCTGCGCCGATGTGGTTGGCAATATCGCTCATGTGCGGCATATCCAGGTCGCCGTAGATGGCGAGGGCGGGTGCAGAGATGGTGTTGAGGCGCTCGTAAGCGGGCGGATCGAGAGGGACATCCTTGCCCAGGTCAGAGGGGGTGTTGAGGGCTATACCATTCATATCCAACACCTTGTCGCGGATCGCTTTATCTACGGAGCCAGCCTCGCGCTGTAGGCCATCGACCCACAGTTGAATTTCCAGCTCGTTGAGGCGGTCATTGTCGCCGGCCTTATCTGCGGCAATAATCTCTTGGATCAGGGGCGGCAGATCATCATCCTCGGGGTAGGGGTAACCGCTGATCCCCGCCGCAACGGGCACCAGCGCGGCGACCATCTCGGGATGCTCGACCGCGAAGTCGATGATGGTTTGCCCGCCTTTCGAGCAGCCGATCAACGCGGCGCGATCCACGTTGAGGGCGCGCATGAGGGCGTAGAGGTCTTCGTGCATGCTGTATGGCCCTGCGACCATGGGGCTCTGCCCGAAGCCGCGCATATCGAAGCGGATGGCGCGGTATTTCTCGGCGAAAATGGGGAACTGGTCGTCCCACATGCGGTGGTCGGCGATGCCCGCGTGGACGAAGATCACCGGCAGGCCCGTGCCCGCCTCTTCGTACCAGATCTTCGCGCCGTTGATATCCAAGAAATTGTTCGTCATATATTCTCCCTAAAAGAGCTTGAACCGCAGAGTTCGCAGAGAAACGCAGAGAGAAGATAAAGAGAAAAATATAAGCACGAAGAAAGAGCTTTTTATTTAAACTCTGCGTTTCTCTGCGAACTCTGCGGTAAATTCTTATTATGCCAATTGGTTCGTCAAGAAGGCGAAGATATCCGCCCACTCGGCGATCAGTTTGCCGGTTGGTTTGCCTGCGCCATGCCCCGCGCGGACATCGATACGGATCAGCACGGGGGCAGGGCCGGTTTGCGCCGCTTGCAGCGCGGCGGCGAACTTGAAGCTGTGCGCCGGGAATACCCGGTCGTCGTGGTCGCCGGTGGTGACCAGCGTGGGCGGGTAGGCTGTGCCAGACCGCACGTTATGGTAGGGCGAATAGGCCATCAGCGTGCGGAAATCATCCCCGTCATCGGGCGAGCCATAATCCGAGACCCATGCCCAGCCGATGGTCCACTTGTGGAAGCGCAGCATATCCAACACGCCCACCGTCACAATCGCCGCACCGAAGAGATCGGGGCGCTGGGTGAGGCACGCGCCGGTGAGCAGCCCGCCGTTCGAACGACCGTGGATGGCAAGGTAGGGTGTGGAAGTGTAGTTATTGGAAATGAGCCACTCGGCAGCGGAGATGAAGTCGTCGAACACGTTTTGCTTGGAGCGCAGCTTGCCGCCATCATGCCATTTCTGCCCGTACTCACCGCCGCCGCGGATGTTCGCCAGCGCGTAGATGCCGCCCATCTCCATCCACGCGATCAGCGCCGGGCTGAAAGCCGGGGTGATGGGGATGTTAAAGCCGCCGTAGCCGTACAGATAGGTGCGGTTCTTGCCGTTTCGCTCCAACCCCTGGCGACCGGTGATGAACATGGGTACGCGCGTGCCATCTTTGGAAGTGTAAAAGACCTGCTCGGTAACGAACTGCGCCGGGTCAAAACTCAGGCGCGGCTGGAGGAACACGTCGCTCTGGCCGCTGTCCACATCGTAATGATAGATGGTGCCGGGGGTGGTGAAGCTGGTGTAGAGGTAGAAGGTCTCGGAGGAGGAACGCTTGCCGGAGAAACCCACCACCGTGCCCAGGCCGGGCAGATCCACGTCGCGGATCGGCTTGCCGGACAGGTCGAACACGCGCACGCGGCTGTGCGCGTCGTGCAGGTAGGCGGCAGCCAGCTTGTCGCCAACGATGGAAGCGCCTTGCAGCGAGTCGGAGGCTTCTGGCAGCACTTCTGTCCACGCATCGCGAGCGGGATTTTCGACATCAATGGCGATGACGCGGTACATCGGCGCGCCCGCGTTGGTGTAGAAGTAGAACTTGCTCCTGTCGTTGCCAATGAAGTTGTACGCGGCGTCGAAACCGGTCAGCAGTTCCACCACCGGCACGCCCGGTTGGGAGCGGTCCTGGTAGAAGACATCGTTCTCCTGGAACGTGCCGTGCCAGACCTCGATGATCAGGTAGCGGCTATCTTCGGTGACGCCGGCGTTAAAGCCCCACTCCTTGTGGTCAGGGCGCTCGTAGACCAGCTCGTCCTGTGATTGGTCGGTGCCGATGCGGTGCAGGTAGAGCTTCTGGTTGTAGTTTGCGCCCTTGTACGCATGCTCGCCTGACGGAGCATCATAGCGGCTGTAGTAAAAGGCCTGCGAGTCGGGCGTCCAAGCGGCGGTGCAGAACTTGGACCGCCGCACAAGGTCGGGCAGGTCTTCGCCAGTTTCCACGCGGCGCACGCGCCACTCCAGCCAATCGGAACCGGCGGAAGAGAGCGCGTAGGCGAGTAGCTCGCCATCGTCGCTGACGGAGAAGGTGCTGAGCGCTACTGTACCATCGTCGGAGAGGATGTTGGGGTCAAGCAGCAGGCGCGGCTCGCCGTGGAGCGAGTCGAGCCAGTACAAAGCGGATTGGTTCTGCAAACCGTCATTGCGGGTGTAGAAGTAGCGAACTTTATCGCCGGCGCCCTTCTTGAACGGCACGCTGAACTTTTCATAATCCCACAGCGCGGTGATGCGTTTGGCGATCGCCTCGCGCTCGGGCACGGCTTCCAGCACGCGGTTGGTGAGGGCGTTCTGCGCCTCCACCCACGCGGCGGTTTCATCGGAGCGGTCGTCTTCCAGCCAGCGGTAGGGGTCCGCCACCGGCGTTCCGTGGAGCAGTTCTACGCAGTCTTCGCGGCGGGTGTGGGGATAGGGAAGGGTGTTGGTCATCAGACCTCCATGTGCAGGGTAGGTCCGCGAACGGACCGAATTTAACCAATGTTATTTTGTGTGATGCGCGACGCAGTCGCGCATCACACAAAATAACATTTTTCAAAGATGATTATACAACGGAGGAATGGGGCTACAATCATGGAATGACAACCGGTATTCACATCGAAACCAACAGGCTGATCCTCAGAACTGTAACGATGGAAGATGCGGAAGTGGTTGCGCCCTCCTGGAACCTGGATGGCCCGCCGCTCACCCGCGAAGAAGCGCAAAAGCAGGTGGCGCGAATGATGGAAAACCACGCGAAGAACGCGCCGGGGAAGATCTATCACCTGTGCCTTGGGATCATCCTCAAGGAGACAGGTGAGATCATCGGCTGGTGCGGGCTGGATCACCGCGAGCCGCAATGGCCGAACCCGGCGCTGTTCTACCTGATCCGGCGGGAATGTTGGGGACAGGGGTACGCTACCGAGGCGGCGCGGGCGCTGATCGAGTACGCTTTCCGTGTGCTGGGGATTGCGGTGATCGACTCGGCGTGTTTTGCCGACAACCTCGCCTCAAAGCGCGTGATGGAGAAGATCGGCATGCGCTATTTGGGGTTGAATGCGGAGGGCGGGCACGCGTTTACGATAGAGCGGGAGCGCCATGTTTCATTGGATACGTAGGGGCAGCAAAGCAGCATTTGTTCCAAATAAATCGGCAAGCGCATTCCACGCAGCGGGCTATTTCTTGACGGTCGAAACCAGACCATTCTGACGGGCGAAGGCGATGGCCTCGCGGCGGTTGGTGAGGTTGAGCTTTTCGAGAATGTTGTGGATGTGGTTTTTGACTGTGTTTTCGGAGATGTACAGCCGCGTGGCGATCTCCTGGTTGGTGATGCCGTCTGCGAGTTCTTGCAGCACTTCTATCTCGCGAGCGGTGAGGCCGACGAGCGGGGAGGGCGTGCCGTGGTTGGAAGGGGAATGGGCGAACACTTCCAGGATGCGGGACATCATAGCGCGCGATATGGCAGCTTCACCGCGCTCTAATGCCCGCAGCGAGGCCAGGAGCTTGTTGACCGACAGGCTCTTGAGCAGATAGCCCTTCGCGCCCAGACGCATCGCGGCGATCATTTGCTCGTTGTCATCGTGGACGGTGAGGAAGATGATCTGCGTTTGCGGCAGCTCGCTGAGGATGATGCGGGTTGCTTCCAGGCCCGTTCCGTCGGGCATCGAAAAATCCATCAAGATCACCTGCGGTTGCAGCGCGCGGGCTAGTTCCACCGCCTCGCACACAGTGCCGCATTCCCCCACCACATCCATATCTGGCTGACCATGCAGCAGGCCCACCAGCCCCTCGCGGAAGAGGATGTGATCATCGACGATTAAAACTCGCATCCAGTGCTCCGGGCAATGGGTTTGGCCCCAACTGCCAGCGGGCTCTTGGGGCGTGGCAGCCACAGCGTTACCTCGGTGCCCTGTTCGTCCGCCGGTTGAATTGTCACCTCACCACCGATCTCGGCGGCGCGGTGGCGCATAATCCACAGGCCATAATGGTTTTCATCGTGCGCGTCATCAGGCTGGATGCCGGTTCCGTCATCAGTCACTTTCAGAATCAGTTCATCTTCCAGCCACACCAACTGCACGTGCACGCTTCCGGCATGCGCGTGTTTTTCGACGTTGTGGAGCGCCTCGCGAATTATGTAAAGAATCTGCTGGCAGGTTGGGTTGGGTAGCGGGTAGGGCGTGCCGATTTGGGTAGTGCGCACATCGAAGCCCCCGCGCTTGGCTGCGATCGCCGCCTGTTTGGTAACCATGCTGGTGATATCTTGCAATGGCTTGGGGTTCAACTCGTCCAGGGTCACGCGCATCTGGCGATAGGCTTCTTCCGCGGCGGACTGCATCTGCTCCAAATCCTTACCGGAAATAAGACGCGGTTGGGCGGAGTCGTTGGTGGAGAACTGGTCGAGCTTGATCCGCAGGTAGCTGATGTTCTGGGCCAGTGTATCGTGCAGATTTTGGGCAACCTGCTTGCGATCGGTCGCGGCGGCGGCGCTTTGCTCTTCTGCACGCGCGCGCATGGCCTCACTGTGCTCTAACGCGGCGATCAGCAGAACCACCACCAGCGAGACAAGCGCCAGGATCAGCAGGTTGAGGACGAACACTGCCGGGCGAGGGTGTGGGCCGAACACAAGCAGCTTCATACCTTCCGCTGCGGCAAGCATTAGCACCATCACCGGCAGGATGATCCGCCGCCGGCGCAGCACAAAAGCCGCTCCCCGCTGCAGCAGGCGCTCGCGGGGCGAGCTGCTGGCGGCCAAAGATGCGGAGCTTTTCGCTCTTTCAGATGGATTCAGGCGGGCGTTATATGAAGTGGTTGCCATATTGTGGAAGTATCCATGGAATCAATCGATGCAAGAACGGGTTACCGTTTTTAACACAGCCAATAATTTGACCCCCAGTCCTGGGCTGCGTATTGCTATGATAGATAACGGGGGTG
>JAEYTI010000360.1 GCA_023434145.1 Chloroflexota bacterium
GTGTTTGCGCTGTTCGGGAGCGCAAACACCCGGCAAAACACCAAAAACCACTTCCCTTTATGCCTTCTGCTGTGCTGCTCGGAATGCCTCGTTGTACATGCGCTCTACCTCGTCCAGAATCTCCTTGCGGCGGTCGCGGATGTAGCGCATGATCACCGAGATCTCCTGGGCGTTGCGGGTAAAGCCAACCGAGAGCCGCACCTGGTTTTCGGGTGCTTCGCTCACGTTCAACACCTTCCCCGGCATGTTCACCTTGCCCTCTGGCAGCGGCAGGGTGAGCTGAACCATTTGCCCTTTGGGAAGTTCCTTTGGCAGGTAGATGCCGATACCGCTCAGCGAAACGTCGACCATGGTGCCGGTGTAGCGCGCTCCGTCCACCTCTACCTCAACGGGGATGGTCTCTTCTGGTTGCACGCGGGCGATCATTCGCTCGCCGAAGTGCGAACCGACGTAGTTGAAGTCGTTGAGCTTGAGCGTGCCGCTGATCAGATCAAACGCCAGCACGTTAGCGCGCACCGCTTCCGGCAGGCCCCTGCTGAGCACGATCGTCTGCGTTTGGCCTTCCAAAATAGCAGAGCCGGGCGGCTGTACTTTCATCACCACGGTGTCGCGCTCAATCGACTCTACCCTGGCCCGGCAGGTGATGGGGAAGCTCTTGTAAAAGTTCAGTACGTCGAGCTCCTGGCTGGTCTCCATCACGAACATCAGGTCGGTTATGATCGGGTCTACAGACATGGTCGGCCTCTTTCCTGGGGATGTGTTGAAATGCCTGCCGGTTGGTGAGGCACTTCTTAGCTGCGTCCTTTTTTCCGGCGGAACAACCCGCCAAGCATCAGCAGAACCCCTGCCACCAGCCCGGCAACCGCTCCAAACAGCACCGACTCGCGCGGGCCAAAGGCCGTGGTCACGTTGCCTTCCACCTTGCGCGCAAACAGGAAAACGATGCCGCTGGCGCCCTCGGCATTGACGTTATTGGCGACCATTACAACCGAGCCGCTCTGATCCATGGTTACCGCGCCGCCCGAAACCAGCACGCGCGCGCCGCTCTGGTCCATCGTCACGCCGCTGCGGGCTACGATCACGCCAGAATTGGACGCGGTGAGCTGTGCGGTGCTGGTGTTGATCATCCCAGCACCCGCCTGGGTCATCTCCAGCCGTTCGGTATTGGCGCGGCCCACACCCGCCTGGCGCAGCACCAGGTGCTCGGTGTGGGCGCTCTGCACGCCGCCCTGCCGCACCGTCACACTGGTGGCGTTGATATTGCCGGCGCTGCCTTGCATCAGGTTCACCGACTCTGCGGCATCCCCAAAGTCCGACACTTCACTGTTCCCCGGCTGGCCCCCGGTCGTTTCATCCAACGATTGGTTTTCCATATTCGGTTCCTGTGTAGAAGGTTCTTCCAAATAGGTCACGGGTGAAGAAGAACTTGCTCACCCGAAATACGAGTGAATATTCGCGGCAGATCTGGGCAGTGATTCCACTTCCATTGCACTGGCCTTTTTCAGATGTTCCAACATTTTCCTGCCCGATTCTGTACTCCTATTCTATACCAATTTGTTCTAATTCGTTATAAAAATTATAGCAAGGAATGAGCGAGAATCCCGCTGTGGCGGCTTATTTTGGATATTTCACGATCGATGGGGTAGGGTAACGTCGTTGCCCTACCCCATCGATCGTGAAATATCCCCTTACTTCTCCATCACCACTTTCGTATAGGCGAGGCGGAAACCGGCGCGCGCCAGGTTGCGCTGCGAATTACTGCCCGGCTCGGTCATCACGAGGGCCAGGTCACAGCCCAGGGCGCGGGCATCTGCCAGGCGGGCTTCGATCAGCGCGCGCTGCACGCCCCGGCGTCGAAAGGCAGGCCGTGTGCTCGCGCCGCCCAGTTCTACGCCGCGGTGCTCCAGGCTGTAGTACATTCCGCCGCCGCCCGCCGCTTCGTCTTCGATCCAGGCGAAGTAGGCGCGCGAATCCTCCGCGTGGAAGTTCGGCCCCAGCACGTCGCGCATGGCAGAGGAGGGAGTTTCCGCCTCCTCAAAGCCCTGCCCGGTGACGGTGATCCACTGCTCTGCCTGGTGCGGCTCGGCGGCGCGGGCGGTCACCCCGCCGGGCAGCGGCCTCGGCGACCAGCCTTCATCCAGCGGGCGGTAGAGGACGGAGAAGAAGCGGTGCAGCCGGTAGCCGCGCTCCTTCACCAGCGCAAGCAGGCTTTCATCCGCCAGCGGGCAGACGTGCACTTTGGCGGGTACGCCGTGGGCGTGATAGAAATTCTCCAGAATCTTCAGGTCGGCATCGGTCACCGGGCCGTCGAAGCCCAGGCCGTTGGCATGGTTCACCGGCGATTGCAACCCGGTAAAGACGGCATACCCTCCGCCAATGGGTAGAACAGAACTGCCTGCGTCTGGATGCAGGCGCGCGTAAGCCTCAGAATAGCGTACGCTGCGCCACGCGCTCGAAAGCTCCAGGCGGCGGGCAGTGGCTCGGTCGACAAATGGCGATGCAGGTGAGGGTTGATCGACCATCAGGCGGATCTCTGCTGTGCTATTCGCCGTTTGTTGTGCTATTCGCCGTTGGTTCTTCGCCCGGCTTTGAGCGTCTGCTGCAAGGCTTTCAGATCATCCCAGCGGGCTTCGGCAGCCAGGCGCGACTGTTCAGCCCAGGTGCCGGGGTCGGCGATGCGGCGCAGCTTTGCTTCGGTGAGGATCGCGTCGAGCCGGTCTTCGGGTGCATCTGCCAGCGCGCGGTAGGTGGTGATGCCCGCGCCCTTCAGCAGCGCAGAAATCGCCGGGCCAATACCCTCGATCACCGTCAGGTCGTCTTCGCCGCTCGTTTCCACCCGTGTTCGCGAGCCCGCCGCTTTCGTGGAGCTTCTGCTGGGCTGCACGATGGGCGGCTCGAACTCTTCGGCTGCTTCTCGCGCGGCATCCGATACCCCGCCAGAGATGCGCTCAACTTCATCCATCGGCGAACGCCCGCTGGAGCGCAGCCCGGTCACCGGCGGCTCGTATTCCACGGCGGCCGCAGACGCCGCGGCTAGCGCGTCATCTTCCTCGTCCATCGGTGATTCGTCTTCCAACCGCACGTCGATCGGGATCGAATCGGGCTCCACGTAGCGCGGGACGGTGGTTGTCGGCCCAACACTCCACGAACCGGGCCTTTCCTCGTAATCATACTCGGACAGCATTTCTTTACGCCGCCGGTAGAGCAGCGCAGCACCCAGCACGCCCAGCAGGGTCAGAAAAAACCACAGCCAATCTGGCAAACCTTCTTCGTCTCTTCTATCGCGGCTCATCGTCGGTTCCTTTCACGCAAGGTTCAAGCGGATTTCATCCCCCCAAACACAACAACAATGATCTTCTAAGTACTTATCCGAAAAAATTACTTGTGTTGTTGTTTGGGGGCGTAGCCACCCAAACAACAACACAAAACAAAATTCGGATAGATTCTAAGTATAAGCCAGAAACGGGTTGTTTGGAAAGTGCTTTTCCGACACGGTTGTAATTCAATGGACTACGCGTGGCGACTTCATCCTGTCGCCACGCGCAGTCCATTGGAATACAACCTTTCCTAAATCCCGTCCCCCTCCAGGCCCTGAAGCTGCTCCAACAGCTTCTCGGCCCGCGTCGCGCCGTGGTTGACGTGCCGCACGCTGCCCTGGGCATCGATCACAAAAGTTGTGGGTACGCTGAGCACGCCCCATGCCCCGGCGATCTCCGGTTGTGCCTGCGCGTCGACCTCGATCACCTGCAAGCGCTCGCCCAGCCGCTCCTGCAACTGCCGCAGGGCCGGGCGCTGGACGGTTTTACACGGCGCGCACTGTGGGGTGGTGAAGTACAGCACGGCGGGCACGCCGCTGCGCGCGCCATTGGGCAGGGCATTTTTCGCGCTGGCCCCAGCCGCGCGCGCCAGGATCAACCGGTTCGTTAGCAGATAGAGCCCCAGCCCGCCGGCGATGATCGCCAGCGCCAGCAGTCCGCGGATGAGAATGTCGTCCATGTTAGTTCCTCCGCGCGTCGTGGCTGGGCTTCCAGCCGGGGATACGGCTGGTGGAAGGCGGCGTTTTGACAAAGCCCGGCACGCGCAGGCGGCCCAGCCAGTAATAGATGGCGCAGCCCACACAGAACCCGGCGAACAGGTTGAGCGCCGCCAGCGCCACCACAATCCACGCAAGCGCCCAACCAAGGGTGGCGAACCCGGCGGTCAGCGCGGCAAAGCCCGCCAGAACGAAGACCCCGCCCATCCCCTGCGCAAAGCGGTGCGGCTCAGGGTTATCCTCCAGCACATCGGGCTTCACAAGCCCCAGCGGGCGCAGAATGCGCGTATACAGCCAGCCAAATCCCGGCTTGCCGATGGCCGTGCCACCCAGCATAAAAGCCGCCACCACCGCCACAAGCAGGGGCGCGTTGAAGATAAAGGCCAGCACCAGCAGCAAGATTATCGTGGCCTGGTTTACAGCAAGCGCAGAATGGTCAACCGGTCGAAAAGTGTTCATATCCCCTTCTCCTATAATGTAGTCAATTTGATGTTGCTGGATGGAAGTGGGGGGGGGGC
>JAEYTI010000377.1 GCA_023434145.1 Chloroflexota bacterium
GTGCGTGACAAAGTCACGCACCACGACGTATTGATTCACGAACGAACGTTATTGCTCGGTGATATCCAGAACGTAATTGATGTACGTGCGCGGTTTCTTGGATTCGACGCTCAACAGAATGTAAAACCCCGTTTCCTCTGCCGGAACGGCGACTTCTGTGGTCCATTCCGCTTTTCCATTGGCAGGAGTAACCGGCACCGGCGCCATATCGATGATCTCATATTCGCCATAGAGGATCCCGCTTGCGCCGATCACAGGCGGAATGCCGATATGCGTCTTGAGCGGGAATTTTGTAGGGTTCTCGTTTTGCCAGGTGAACACGATGCCATTTTCTGCGCGCTCCGCCGCCAGCAAGGTGACCACATTGTCACTTAAGGCGATAATCGGCTCGCCAGAAGGCAGGATTAATTCGTCGACGGGAGCAGCCACTGGATAGGCAAGGTCTGCCTGAATATCATCCAGGTCCAGTTCCAGCACGCCTTCCGATTTGTTCGCTTCCGGGTCATAGTCATCAAGAATGCCGCCAAAACTCACGTAATTGATGGCTAACTTTGCTCCAGCACCGGCCTGCGCGCCTTTGCACTCTACAAACAGCGGCTGAATCTCTTCATCCGTGGTATAGCCCCGCATCTGGAATCCCGGCGCGAGACGGTGCCCGCCCGTGCCGATAAAGACCGTCTCACAGTTGACCGTCTTCCCATCGCCCGTGGTTAGCCGGGCAGGCTTGCCACTCACCGCGCGCATGGTGCTCCAATCGCCGGTATCATTGCGGATGGTAACGTCGATGTGAAGATCACCCGCGCCGGTGGCGCTAACTCCCGTTGCCAGCGCACTCCAGACGCCTTTCTCCGCCCCCTCCCCTGCCGCAAAATCCAGGCCCTCGGGAAGAACCACATACTTGCAGGACAACGAGGTGAGGGCAAACACCAGGAAGGATAAGAAAATTGCTTTTCTGAATTTCATTCGTTTATCTCCTTCTACGGTGTGGTTTTCAGCTCTGGAAGGAATGGCCGGATTTCAGCCAGGGCAAAGGCATACCCGGGCGGCATTGCGGTGGTTCCATCTACCCCCGTGACGGCCTTTTGCTCACCGTCGTAAGTGATGTCGATGTAATGCGCAAAACACTGCCGGCATGGTGTAAGGTACGTGCTGTAGATTTCACTGGTGAACCATGCATGGTCCACGCTGATAGATGTAACCAACAGCTCGACCTCCGCTGCCGAGAACTGCTTCTCTAATGTCTTCGCGCCGCTTGTCCCCGTCACGCGCCCATCAGGGTAGATCGCATACAGTTCATCCACGCAGTCAGGCCCCGCCGTCCGGTGATAGACGATGACAGCCCCTTCCCCGATCAACGTTGCCGCTTCCTCCTCGCGGAACGGCGCCACATTGCAAAGGCCGCCCACCGCGGTCGCTTCTGTTTGCGCCGGCGCGGTTCGTGGGATGAAAATGAGCGCCAGAACGATCAGCGCGGCAGCCGCGCCAGCGCCGTAAAGCGCCAGCCTCCGGCGCCGGGCTTCTGGCGACTGCGCTTCGCGCGTGTCCTGCTGGCCGCTTTTGCGGTTCGCCAGCACGGTCTGCACGCCAATAAATACCAGCGTCAGCACGCCAATGACGATTTTCGTCCACCAGGAGCTAAGGGAGCCGATGAACTGGATCAAGACCTGTGTTACGGCCAGCACCAGCACGCCGAACAGGGTGCCAAACACATAGCCCGCCCCGCCGGAGAGCATGGTTCCACCCATCACCACCGAGGCGATCACGTCCAGCTCGAACCCCGGCGCGTACAGGCCGTGCCCCGATTCGACAAACAGGGCAAAAGAGAGCCCCGCCAGCGCCGAGCAAAAGCCATTGAAGGCATACACCATCAGCTTGGTGCGATCCACCGCCAGGCCCATTAGCCGCGCCGACTGCTCATTGCGCCCTTCGTTCCCGCCGATGGCATACACGGTGCGGCCAAAGCGGGTGTAATGCAAGATGTAAATCGCCACGCCCAGCAGCAAAAATGCCGCGACCACGGGAATGGAAATATACGGCGCCGGTGTCGCACGGGCCTCGGCCAGCTCGGTCAGGCCAGGGATCAGCAGCTTGGTCTTCCCCAAAACCTGGAAGATGGTGTTATTGATCTGCACGGAGTCGTCGCTGATGAAGAAACACATTCCGCGCGCAAACCACATCCCCGCCAGAGTGGCAATGAAGGGCTGCACCTTGAGCTTCACGATAAAGGTGCCCATCGTCGCGCCCAGCGCAGTGCCCATCAACAGCATCAGCAGCACCACCACCCAGGCGTTCACCCCTTCGCGCAGCAGAACCGCCGTGGCGACCGTGGTCAGCGCCACAACACCGCTCACCGAAAGGTCAATGCCACCCGTAAGGATCACAAAGGTCATGCCAATGCCGCTGATCAGCAAGTGGGCGCTGTTGCGGAACAGGTTGAAGAACACCTGCGGATTGCGCATGCCCACGAAGAAATACGCGCCAATGCCATAAGCCGCCAGAGCAAGCAGAGCGGTGGCAAACAACGGGATCAGTTTGCGGTTCTTTGAGAGAAAACTGCCGATTGATTGCAACATGGCTATGCCCCTTTCACCGGCAAGCTGATGCGGCGGACGAAGCCTTTGACTTGATCGGAATACAGCAGGATGACCAGAATGACAACCACCGCTTTGATGGCTTGCAGGGCAAAGGCAGGCACCCCAACCGCATACATCGATTGGGTGATCGCCTGCATTACCAGCGCCCCGATCATGCTGGCCAGCAGCGAGAACCGGCCGCCGTTCATCGACGTTCCGCCGATCACCACAGCCAGGATCGCGTCCAGTTCGGTGGTGAGGCCGATGTTGTTCGCGTCAGACGTCTTAATGTTCGAGCTGGCCACCAGCCCGGCGATCCCGGCGCAAAAGCCGCAGAAGGTGTACACCATCAGCTTAATTTTCTTTTCGTCGATGCCGCTGAAGAAGCTGGAGCGGAAATTTGTGCCCACCGATTCGATGAACATGCCAATGGCCGTCTTTCGCGTGAGCAGCCAGGTGAGGGCGAATACGAAGGCGACGATGTAGAGCGAAAACGGCAGGATCAACCATCCCTGCCCAATAAAAGCGTAAGGCCGGTAAGTAATCTGCACCCGCAGGCCATTGGTGATCAGTTGGGCAATTCCGCGGCCCGAGATCATCAAGATCAGCGTAGCCACCATGGGCTGGATCCGCATGTAAGCCACCAGCACCCCATTCCACATTCCGCAAATGAGGGAGACCAGCAGCGCCGCGAGGATCACCACCCACAATGGCTGAAACGTGTACGTCGGGTCGGTGACAAAAAAGACCTCATTGCGCAGCGCCGACGGATTCATCAAAATTCCGGCTACCGATGCGGCGATTGCCATCGTAGCGCCCACGGAGAGGTCAACGCCGCCGGTAGCGATCACCAGCGTCATGCCAATGGCCAGCAGCATCACCGTCGAGCCGTTGCGGAAAATGTCGATCAGGCTGCCGTGCAGGTTGCCACCCCTGTTCTCGATATTGAAGAATCCGGGGATGAAGATAAAATCGAACAACAGGATGAGCGACAGCGCGAGCAGCGGAAAAAAGAGCCGGCTCTCGGTCACCTTCCTGATGGAGAACGAAGATTTTTGAGGCGTTTTCATGCTTCACTCCCTGCGAATGCGTTGATAATCGTTTCTTCGTCGATATCACCGCGAAACTCAGCAACCTTCTCGCGTTCCCGCAGCACCACAATGCGATGGCTGGTGCGCAGCACCTCTTCCAGTTCTGAGGAGATAAAAATGCACGACATCCCTTCTTCTGCCAGCGACAGAACCAGCTTTTGGATCTCCGCCTTCGAGCCTACGTCGATCCCGCGGGTTGGTTCATCAAGGATGAGCACTTTCGGGTTGATCGCCAGCCACCGCGCCAGGATCACTTTTTGCTGATTACCGCCGCTCAGATTCTTCACCGGCTGGTCGGCAGAAGGGGTTGCGATATCGAGCAGCTCAATATACTTATTGGCAATTTCGTACTGCTCTTCCAGGCTCAGGTAGCGGAACCAGCCCTTATTGGCCTGCATAGCCAGAATAATGTTCTCGCGCACCGTCAAATCATCCACGATCCCGGCGGCTTTGCGATCTTCGGGGCACAGCGCCACCCCGCGCTTGATCGACGCCAGCGGCGAGTGCTCGAGCACCCTGGCATCTCCCATCAGAATGTAGCCCGAGTCGGGCTTTTCTGAGCCAAACAATATATTGGCTGTTTCTGTGCGGCCAGATCCCAGCAGCCCGGCGAACCCCACCACCTCACCGGCGTGCAGGTCCAGGTCGAACGGGCGCATGGCCCCGGTGAGGCCCAACCCTTGCGCTTGCAGCAGCTTTTCCGCGTGGATGTGCTTGCCGGTCTCCTGCTTGATCTCGGTCATCTCATCAAACTCGGCCAAGCTGCGGCCAATCATCTTTGAGATCAAGCCAACCTTTGAGATCGCTTCTGTATCATACGTGCCAACCAGTTTCCCATTCCGTAAAACCGTGATCCGGTCCGAAATCTCAAACACCTGACCCAAGAAATGGGTGATGAAGATGATGCCAACGCCCTCGCTTTTGAGCTTTTTCATCACCTTGAATAACTGCTCTGTCTCGGTCGCATCCAGGCTGGAGGTGGGTTCATCCAGTATCAAGATCTTTGCAGAAGCCATGTACAGCGCGCGCGCAATCGCCACCATCTGCTGAATAGCCACAGTGTAAGAACCCAGCGGCTTTGTAACGTCAATATCAACACCCAACAACCGTTTCAGGGTTTCGGATGCCAGGGCATTGGTCTTCTTCCAATCGATACGCCCGGCCTTGTGCGGTTCGCGGCCCAGTAGAATGTTCTCTGCCACCGTCAGGTTCACGCACAGATTGACTTCCTGATACACCGTGCTGATCCCCAACGACTCTGCGTGTTGGGGAGATTTTGCCTGGATTTCCTTCCCGTTCAGAAGGATTTTGCCGGCATCTGGGTGATCTACCCCTGTCAAAACTTTCATCAGGGTCGATTTTCCCGCGCCGTTTTCCCCGACGAGACAGAGGATTTCGCCCTTCTTCAACGTCAGGCGCACATCATCGAGCGCCTGCACGCCCGGGAAAGCTTTACAAATGCCTTCCATCACGAGAATGGTTTGATCGGTCTCAGACATGCGCGGCTTCCTCTCGTTCCTGGGTTATTTGGGGGATTGGGAAGCAGTCACAAAGGGGCTGCTTCCCAATCATTACAATTCTGAATTGCGGGTCACGCCCGCCAAATTGTTGTTTGTGTGATTGATTGTACGACTACGTCGTACAATCAATCACACAATAAATATATTTCAGATCGGTTCTTAGTACTTGCGACCGGCAGCGATCTCGTTCAGCTTCGGGTCGTCCATGAAGAACACGCTCTCCTGCGAGGGGATCCACTTGGGCAGGCTCTCGCCATTGAGGGCAGCCAGAGCGGCTTCGTATACCTGCGGGGCCAGCAGCGGGTTGCATTCAACCGTTACGTTGAGCGTGCCATCGAGCATCGCCTGGAAGGCGCCAGCGGTGGCGTCTACCGAGATGAGCTTCACGTCTTTCGCGGGGGTCAAGCCGGCTTCTTTCAGGGCTTCGATCGCGCCGAAGGCCATCTCATCGTTCTGCCCGAAGATACCCTGGACGTCCTGGGTTTCCTTCAGCCAGGCTTCGGTCACCTGCTTGCCTTCAACCACGCTCCAGTTAGCAGTCTGGCTCTTGGTCACCGTGATGCCGCACTTCTCAGCGGTCTCGCGGAAGCCCGTGCCGCGGTCGATCGCGGGGGCCGCGCCGACGTTGCCAACCAGTTCCCACACGTTCTTCGATTCGCTGCCTTCGAGCAGCTTGCACATTTCGTTACCAGCCTTGCGCCCTTCCTCAACGAAGTCCGCGCCAATGAAGGTCACGTAGTAATCTTCAAAGCCATCGATGCGGCGGTCAGAGAGGATGACGGGTTTTCCGGCAGCCTTGGCATCTTTCAGCACCTGCTCCCAACCGGTCACCTCGAGCGGCGACATAACAATCACGTTCACTTCCGGGTCCTGGATGAACTGCTGGAAACCGGCAACCTGCTTCGCAATGTCGTTCTGTGAATCATAGAACTTGAGGGTAATGCCCAACTGCGTGGCGGTCTCTTTGAAGGAGGCACTGTTCGCGGCGCGCCATCCACCTTCAGAGCCAGTCTGCAAGAAGCCCACGACCATATCTTTGTATTCGTAGACCTTAGCGGGCGCATCGACTGGTGCAGCAGCCTGAGGCGTGGCGGCGGGGGCGCAGCCGACGACGGTAGCCAAAAGCACTACCAACGACAAAAGGGTGAAAACGATCTTGCTGATTTTCATCTACATTCTCCTTGATTCTTCTCTGTTTTGGAAAGCATTTTCCAAAAGCACCGGTTGGGATTTCACCATCACTACAATAGGGCAGAATACAGTCGAAGTACATGCTTTCTCATAGGGAACAAGTTTGGATTTTTTGGTACTTTTTCGGTAAAAAAATAACTGCCACCCGAATAGATGGCAGTTTTATACGATTTAAGTTAACTTTTATTCGATGGTAGATCTTCACCCACGCCTGGGGGTTTCAACCGTGTCTTCTACCCAAAAAGAATTAAAGAACATTAAAAGCGAACAAGCGCAGGAAAAAGCGATCGGGTAAGATGGACAGATGGAAAGAAATCGGATCGAAACAGCCGAATCGTGGGCACGCAAGCAATTTGGCGCGTGTAAATTGGGGACCGGCGGCGAACGGAACGGGCGGTGCAATTAGGCGCGGCTATCTTGCGTGCGCCCGGGAAGACGTTGCCCCAGCAAATGCAATCTCCCCCCATTTTGAAGGCGGCCTATCGCTTTCTGGACGAGGCGGGGATCAGCTACCCGGCCCTGATGCAGCCCCATTTTGAGCAGACCCGTGCGAAACTGCGCCAGGATGGGGAGGTGAAGCTGCTGATCCAAGATTTGACGGAAGTGGATTACACCCGCTATCAGCAGATCGAAGGATTGGGGCCGATTGGCGATGGACGAGGGCGGGGGTATCTGTTGAGCACCGTGCTGGCCGTCCGCCCACAGCCCCGGCAAGTGTTGGGGATCGCTTATCAAGAACCTTTCTTGCGTGTGCCTGCGCCGGAGGGCGAAACGCGCACCCAGCGGGCGCAGCGTCCGAAGGAGAGCGATTTCTGGATGCGTGGGGTGGCAGCGGTAGGACGCTGTCCCGCCGGGCAACTGTGGGTGCATGTGGGAGACCGGGGCAGTGATATCTATGACTATATGGCCACCTGTCGAGCGCACAACTGCCACTTCCTGCTGCGTGCTTACCAGAACCGCAAAATGACGACCCCAGAAGGGGAGGTGGCGTACGTGATCCATTTTGCCCGGCGGTTGCCAGCGTTGGAGCAATGCGTGCTGCATTTGGCGGCCGGGCATGGGCACCCGGCGCGCGACGCGCAGGTCCGCCTAGCCTTCAGTCCGCTGACCCTCACCCCATCGGAGACCTGGCTCAACCGCAAAGCCTGGCCCATCGACGCCTGGATCATTCGCGTCTGGGAAGTGGATCCGCCCCCGGGGGTGCAAGAGCCGCTGGACTGGTATCTGCTTACCTCGCTGCCCGTCCATTCCATTGCGCAAGCCTGGGAACGGGTCGACTGGTATCGCTGTCGCTGGCTGGTGGAGGATTTTCACCAATGCCTGAAAACCGGCTGCCAATTGGAACAGCGCCATTTGGAACACCACGACCGCTTGCTGCGTTTACTGGGTCTGCTTTCCCCGGTTGCCGTCCACTTGCTCGACCTGCGCGAACAGGCCCGCGTGGAACCCGAACATCTGGCGAGCACGGCGGTTCCACCCGATTTGCTCCGCCTGGTGGCCTATCTAACCCACACCGACCCGCAGCGGCTGTCCCTCCAGCAATTCTGGCGCCTGGTGGCTCAACTGGGTGGCTACCAGGGCCGGAAACGCGACGGCCCGGCTGGCTGTTTGTGCAGAACTTGCTGGATGGCATTCACTTGGCCTCCGATCTCAACCTCTGAACCAGGTTGC
>JAEYTI010000378.1 GCA_023434145.1 Chloroflexota bacterium
CATCTGCCCCATCGTATATTCTTTGAACACGGGCGGTAGTTTTTTCTTGGCCATGCCCCTATTGAATCACATCCCCTTTAAAATCGGAAGGGGCTGTCTCAATGTACTTTTGAGACAGCCCCAAAACGATCCAACAAAGTTCGAACAGCTTTTGATTTGCTGCGACTCCTCAGGAACAATCGGAATAGCTAGAAAGGATTTGCATAGCCCAGGGTAGCTCCGATGAATCCCGTAGTTATGTGATGTATTATATCGTTTATTGTATGCTTTCAACACATAGTTATGGATGTTCTCTGGTTGTGTCGTGGTTGTAACAGCTTTCGTAAAAGTGGCCATTCCCTTGCGTGCGCTTATGAATTTCCCACCATAGAAAAAAGATGCCTTTTACAACTTATGCGATAAACTAATCACACTGCATCCCTGCGGATGAGAAAAATACACCCCTTCAACAAAATATGGTGGACACATGACCGAAGTCATCACTGATGGCGCCGAGGTAATTTGGCACGAATCTCGCAAGCTAAAACGCGAGCTGACCCTGCTGCCGCTGTTCGGGTTAATCTACTTCACTGTCTGCGGTGGTTCTTTTGGCGTGGAACCGTTGGTAGGTCTTTCGGGGCCGGGGCTGGCGTTGATCCTGATGATCGTAACGCCGATCATCTTCAGCATCCCCAACATGCTCATGGTGCGCGAGATGAACTCGATGATGCCGGTGGAGGGTGGCTATTACCATTGGGTAAAAGTGGCCTTCGGGCCGTTCGCTGGTTTTATGGCCGGCTGGATGAACTGGGTGGTCTCGTGGGTGGATGTCTCGATTTACCCGGTGCTGGCTGCTTACTACCTGGGCTACTTCTTCCCGGCGCTGCGCAACGGCACGGTGGTGTTTGGCATGGAAATCTCCGGCGGGTTACTCTCCTGGATGCTGGGGCTCGTTCTGATCTGGAGCATCATCGGGCTCAACATTCGCGGAGCGCGGACTGCCGGGATAACGACAAACTGGGTTGGCGTGGTGATGATCCTCCCGCTGCTGTTCCTTTCGGTTATGGGCATCGCCCAGTGGATCCGCGGGGGCGAGACGGTCGCCCTGCCGATATTGCACGAAGGCGATAGTCTCTTTAGCGCGTTCAGTGTGGGCCTGTTCGTGGTGATGTGGAACTTTATGGGCTGGGAACTGCCCTCAGCGGCGGGTGGTGAGATCGTCAACCCGAAGCGCACCTATCCGCTGGCGATGGCTCTGGCGCTGATCGCCGCGATCGCCACGTACGCCCTGCCTACGGTGGCCGGATTATACGGCGGCGCGGGCGATGATGGGCGTTACCTGCTTTGGGGACAGGAGGAACTGGCCGACGGAGAAGGTATTGCTCTCGCGCTGACAGATTATGGCATCAATGAAGGGCAGTTGGCGGAATGGAACGTAGATCCCAGCAGCGCTGTGGGCTGGGAGTTTCCGGAGATTGCCCATGCGGTGGGTGAAAAGATCAGCGGCTCCGCGAACAGCCTGCTGGCTAGCGTGATGGGTTCCACCGTCTCCTTCGCGGCTGTTCTGAGCATGATTGGGCTGTTTATCGCCAACAGTCTGGCAGGCACCCGCGTGCCATTTGCTATGGCAGAAGACGGCATGATGCCCAGATTCCTGGTGAAAGTACACGATCGGTACGGAACCCCCTGGGTGGCGATCCTGGTGTGCGGCGTGCTCTACTCGATCTTCTCTCTCCAAGCGTTCGCCTTCCTGGTAGTTGTAGACGTATTCCTCAACCTGGTCGTGCTGATGGTGCAGTTTCTCGCTTTGTGGAAGCTCCGAGTACAGATGCCTCACCTGCCCCGCACCCGGGTGCCGGGCGGGTATTTGGGCCTGGTGCTGATCACCATTGGCCCGTTCGCGATGATCGCGCTGGCAATCTTTAGCCAGGTGTACGAGGAGGGCCTCTCCTCACTGTGGCTGGCCTTCGTGGCGATTCTGGCAGGAGCGCTGCTGTACGCACCTATTCGCCGATTTGTGAAACCCGGCGTTCCAGATGTAAACCCCTTTGCTGATGAAGATGCGTAGCGATTGAATGTGCCGGACGGGCAACTTTTCCGCGTTGTACCGGCGGCCCAATCTTGCTATACTCATTGTCATATAAAGGGATGGTTTATGTCCGAATTACCCGCCACCCGCTCCCCACGCCTGGCCGACCGGTTGGAATCCGCCCGCCGCAGAAATTTTGTAGGCCGCGACGCCGAGCTAGAGTTGTTCCGTCAGGCACTGCGCGACCCCGATTCGCCCTTCGCCGTGCTTTACATCCACGGCCCGGGAGGAATTGGCAAGAGCATATGCGGGTCTACAGTCATACGTCCCTCCATTCGTTGAAGCCTGCCCGCCAAACCGAGCAGCATTTATAGACATAATATGTCTAATTACCGCCGATTTCAAGCGACGGATGGAGGGATATTTTTTATAGTGGTGCTTCGTACCGTTTGGGCATGGCCTACTTCGTAGGCCATGCCCAAACGGTACGAAACACCACCAGCCTTTACCCGCCGTGGTCGTTAATGAACGCCACAAGCGCCTCAATCTCGTGCACCTTTAGATCTAGCTGTGGCATCTGCGCCGCTTTGTTCATGGCGCGTGGATCCTTTAGCACCGTGTGGATGTAGTTTGGGTCGTTCTTGTAGTTGGTGAGGTTTGGGCCCATATTGACGCCATACTTGGTAGAATTTTGGAGCGCGCGGTCGTTGGTGTGACAGACGACACAGCCCTTAGCCAGAAACAACTGCTGACCGATCGCCGACGGGTCATCAACAAAAGCCTGATCCGCGCCGGTGGCAGGAACAGCTCGCTTTGCCTGGGCAGTTGCCGAAGAATAGGAGGCGAAGGCCAGCATAGCGCACAGGATCATCAGGCCCACTCCGCCCAGAAGCGGCAGCCTGCGGGCCCAGCCGCGCACAATCACTACTACTCCTACGGCAAAGGCCGTCAGCGCAGCGACCGCCAGGAGCGCGGAGGGGAGGTTGAAAATTTCAGCGGCGGCGGCGGGGGTGCTCTCTCCTGCGACGGTCGCGGCGTTTATGGCAACCTCCAAATCGGGCATCGGCTGCGCGTCGGGGAACATGCCCGCGCTGATGCCCCATTCCCAGGTACCCGGCTCGGGCAGCACCAGTTCCGCCGTATAGTGCCCAGGCGCGCCATCCGGCAGGGCTTTGAATTCCACCAGTTTGCCGGTCTCAACGTGTTCGGCCTGGATCGCCAATTCCTCAACGACCCACGCACGTACGCCATGCTGATGGGCCATCATGCCAATGGTAGTTGGCGCTCCGGCAACCATATTTTCAGGCAGGCTGTCTAGTGTAATGACCACCCAACCGCCAGCATAAGCAGGGACAACCAGCGCCAACGTGGCAGCGAGGGCCAGCAGCGATACTACCAACACAGATTTTTTCATTCTCCTTAACATGGTTTCCTTCCTTTTCTCATATCACTACTGGATCACGATCCAATCGACGTATCGCGTATGAGTCACCCGGCTGCGCGGTTCGCGGTCACCAGGGCGGTAAAGTTCCACTTCGGTCGTGATACCGTTGCTGGCAGGAACCAGCAGCCAGGCTGTGCTGCCATCCAGCAGGCGTGAAGGGCGGGCGTACCCTTTCAGGCGTTGGATAGACTTCAGCGAACTGAGATCGACGATCTCGACCCAATCGTGACCACCGCTCAGGTCATCCTGCCAGCCGCCCAGCAGCAGCGTTTTCCCATCTGGGGTAATGGACACCTGAGAGGCGTTGGTATCCACCTCGCGGACCAGCGCGCCATCCTGCGTGTCGATCACCTGCAAGCCCAGGGGGATTCGTTCGGTCTCGTATTCACCGCGGGCATTCTGCTTCGCCCGGTATTCCTGCCCAACGATGAACAAGTAGCGCCCATCTGGTGAGAGTACACCCGACCGAGTTATTCCGTTCATAGTCTTTGCGTGCGCCGCTTTGACCTCAAACAGCCGCTCCAACCAGCCGGTTCGCGGCGCGATTCGGATGGAAGAAATGCGCTGCTGGGCGAAATCCACTGTCAGCAGCACGGGGCGGTCGGCAGCCGCGATGAACAACCGGCTGCCATCCGGCGCAAAGACCGCCGCCGGATCATAAAACCGTCCAGAAAAAGGATCGGTGTGGTCCATTTTGCCTTCAAAGAATACAATCTCCGGCGCGGTCTGCTCCCACAGGGTTCGCAAGTCGGCGCCGCTGAGAAGGGCCAAATACGCCACCGGGCCAGAGCCATCGCGCATGGTCTGAATCCCATAGATCGCGATGTCGCCCTGACCGGTCACCGCCACCTGGGTGACGTTGGCGGAGAGGCTCACCCGCGCCGTTACTGCACCCTGCGAGCGGTCCACCAGTATCACGTCGCTGGCGGTGTCGGTCTGCCGGTTGAGGATCACAGGGATGCGGTTGCTCGCGGCATCGAACGCTGGCAGCATAAACCAGGTGCTGAAGTCCTTTTCCACTGGGATGGGCTGCCCGATCTCTTCCCAGCGGCGCAGATCCATTACACGCAGGCAGTACTTCTCGCAATCATCGGTGTGGTTGGAAAGAAAGGCCATCTGGCTGCGGTCGCGCGAGAATCCGTAGGCAATCTCACCGCCCAGCTCGATGGACTGCGCATCCGCGATCCGCTCGCCGGTATCCGCGGAGACGGGTATGATCGCGAAGTGGTCCAGGCCCTCCTGCTCCTCCAGAATCAGCGCTGCCGCGCCCAGGCGGCTGGCGTTTTCGCCGGTCAGCGGCAGCGGAGCGCCGCTAGCGGAGGGTTCAAACGTAAACTCAGCCTGGCAGCCGCTGAAAGCGACCAGCAAAACGGCAAGTGCGAGAATGAAGAACGTTTTTCCGCGCATATTATCCCCTTTCTTTACCTTCTATCCCTTAATACACCTGCCAGCGCGAACAGGTTCCATCCAATATCCCGGTTATGCCGATATCAGCGGATGGATTCGGCGATGCGGATGGCTTCTTCCAGGTTCTCGTCCGTCTCCAGCCGGAAGGTGATCTCCCCGCTTGTCCAGATCAGCGTGTGTCCCTGGGTGATCAGCCGAGACATGGTGGTATTGCCGTCACGCGTGACAAGAACGTAATCACCCTCGACCCAAACAGCCGGCTCGCCGCTCACCTGCGTATCCTGTACCGAGCGCGGATCAAACTTGCTAAAAATCGGCTGCGCCGCGGCTGTTTGCGAGAGCGACATGCGAACACGCCCAGGCTGCTCCCTATCCATCCACACCAGCACGACCACCGGCATATTGAACTGCTGTAGATATACGCGGTCCGGTTCGCCCAGGTCTTCGGGATACGCAGGCAGCAGGATGGGCGGTGTCAACTGTTCACGAGCGCGTTCGAGCGTGGTCTCACCCGCCAGGTCGAGCACCGAATCCAGTGCGGTTGGCTGCGGCGTGGCGATGACCGTACCAGCGGGCGCAGGAGTTTCGGTATGGGCCGGAAGCGTAGGCGTGATCGTTGGATCATTGAAGAAAATGCGCACCGCGCCAATGCGGATCCAGTCGAGTACACGGGCGCGCACCGGCGATACCATCATTGCCGCTGTCAGTACAAGCACTATTAGTACCAGGACATAGGCAAAACTCGGCGTCCGCCGCGGGCGATGTTCCTGGCCGGTCAGCCGCTGCCGTTCATGCGCCGCGATATTCGGCGTCTGTGGATACGGAAAATCGGCGGCAGCCCGTCGCAAATACGCTTCCAACTTCGCGTCCTTTCCTTCGGGAGCGTCCATCATCGGAAATTCGCTAGAAGACATCAGAACGCTCCTGTACCATCTGTGGATATTCCTTCTGCATCACTGCACGCAGCCGCTCCAGCGCCCGGTGGCTGCGCGACTTAACCGTACCCTGCGCCACGCCAAGCACATCCGCGGTTTCCGACTCGCTGCACGCCAGGAAATAGCGCAGATAGATCACCTTCTGGTCCTCTGTGCGCAGCTTGCGAACGGCTTTCCACAATGCTTCGGCCTCCAGGTTCTGCTCTGCCTGCTGCGTGATCGATCCGGGCGGTGGCTCGCTGTTGAATACATTTTGCAGCACGCTCAGGTAGCGACCAACGCTGCGCCGCCAGTTGTGGCACAGGTTGGTTGCAATCCGCATCAGCCAGGGGCGCAGCGGGCGCGTGGAATCGAAGCTGCTTAGCGCGTGGTAGGCGCGCAGAAAGGTCTCCTGGGCCACGTCTTCGGCATCGTCCGAGTCGCCCAGCAGCAGGTATGCCAGGCGGAATACGGGCTGCTGGTGCGCCTGTACGAGCTGCTCCCAGGCGGCCGCGTCACCCCATCGGGCTGCTTCGATCCAACCCTGCTCTTCGGTCAAAAACTGCTTCCTTCCTTATCCTGCCTGCTGCATGTGCGAGATGCGCCGCATCACAAAACTGCTTCAAGCGCTTTATCTACTATACACCTGCCAGGCGGAAAAGGTTCCCAGAATATTTTGCCCCATGCCATGTCACAGATTCCCCAAAACGGGCATCTCTATCCATAGGAAAGGAGCCGGAATATGGCAAATGAACGCACGTATCCCATTCTCCCCTGCCGCGATATCGATGAAGCGATCGCTTTTTACAAGGTTCTCGGCTTTACACAAACCTACCGGCAGCTTCGCCCCAACCCTTACGCGGTGGTCGCACTGGAAGATATCCATATTCACTTATTCGGCATGGATGGTTTCAAACCGGAAGACTCGTATGGCAGCGTCATCATCGCCGTGCCGGACCCCGACAGCCTGTATCACGCCTTCGCGGCGGGCTTGCGCGCTTCGTTTGGCAAGCTGCCAGTATCCGGCATTCCGCGGATTCTGCGCCCGCGCAAGAAGTACGGTACGGTGCGCGGTTTTAGCGTGGTAGACCCGGGCGGAAACTGGCTGCGGATATCGCGGCTGAATGACACAGAAGAGGAGGACGCGCCGGAGAAAGCAGAGGGGCTGGCGCAGGTGATTTACGTCGCTGCCCGGCTCGGCGATGCGCGCGGCGATGAGGCAGCCGCGCTAAAAACGCTGGAAACCGGCCTGGCAAGGTACAAAGACGCTGCCGCACTAGATCTCGCAAAGGCGCATTTGTACCGCTCTGAGCTGGCGGTGCGGGTTGGTGATTTGGCGCGGGCGCTTGCCTCGCTCGATACGGTGAAAACGCTCGATCTCACCGGAGAGGAGCGGTCTGGGCTGGCCGAGGAGCTGGCGCATGTGGAAGCACTGGTGAAGCAGGGGCTGGAATAGGGAGAAAAAAACCGCTCCCGGTTTGATGAAGATACAAGCCGGGAGCGGGGGAGATCTTAAGCTGGTCTACAGCCCTTGCACCAGGTGGTAGTACACCTCGTTCCAGCGCAGTTCCTTCTTGAACTCGGAAAGGTCGGTTTTCTCGTTGATCAGCACGTACTCGATCCCCGCCATATCGGCGTAGTCTTCGATGTGTTTCGCGGTGACCGCCTGGCTAAAGCCAGTGTGATGTGCCCCACCGGCGTAGATCCACGCCGCGGCGGCAACCTTCAAATTGGGCTTGGGGATCCACACCACGCGCGCGACCGGCAGCTTAGGCAGCGGGGCATCCGGCGGCACCACTTCCACCTCGTTGACGATCATGCGGAAGCGGTTGCCCAGGTCAATCAGCGAGGCATTGATCGCGGGGCCATTGGGCACGTTAAACACCAGGCGGGCGGGGTCTTCCTTGCCGCCGATACCCAACGGATGCATTTCGAGTGAGGGCTTTCCGTCGGCAATCGAGCTGCACACTTCGAGCATGTGCGCGCCCAGTACTTTCATCCCTCCGTTATTTTTAGAGAGGTGGTAGGTATAGTCTTCCATGAAGGACGTGCCGCCCTTCATGCCGCTGGCCATCACCTTCATCGCACGCACCAGGGCCGAGGTCTTCCAGTCGCCTTCCGCGCCGAAACCGTAGCCGTCATTCATCAGCCGCTGAACCGCCAAACCGGGGAGCTGCGCCAGCCCATACAGATCTTCAAAGGTGGTGGTAAAGGCTTTGAATCCGCCCGCTTCGAGGAAAGCGCGCATGCCCACCTCAATCTTTGCCGCTTCGCGGAGCGAACCGCGCTGCGAACCGTTTGCGCGCAGGCTCTCGCCCAGCGCGTACTGGCCATCGTACGCTTCGACAACCCGGTCGATCTCGCGGTCCGTTACCTGATCCACGCATTTCACCAGGTCGCCCACGCCATAGCCGTAGACAGAATAGCCAAAGCGGCGCTGCGCTTCCACCTTGTCGCCCTCGGTTACGGCCACTTCGCGCATATTATCACCAAAGCGAGCCACTTTGAGCTGCTGGGTATCGGCCCAGGCGGCGGCTGCGCGCACCCAGACCGCCATTTCTTCCTGCACATCCGCGTCTTCCCAGTAGCCGACCACTACTTTGCGGTTCAGGCGCATGCGCGTGCCAATGAAGCCGTACTCGCGGTCGCCATGAGCTGACTGGTTCAGGTTCATGAAATCCATGTCGATCTCGCCCCACGGGATCTCGCGGTTGAACTGGGTGTGCAGGTGCAAGAACGGCTTGCGGAGCGTGTTCAGCCCGGCGATCCACATCTTGGCGGGCGAGAAGGTGTGCATCCAGGTGATCAGGCCGATGCAGGTTTTCGAAGTGTTCGCTTCAAGGCACAGGTTGTAGATTTCATCGGGGGTCTTGAGCACAGGTTTGAACACCACCCGCACCGGGATCGCCAGGGAGGCATCCAACGCGCGCGCAATGATCTGTGAATCTTGCGCGACTTGATCGAGCGTCTCCGGGCCATAGAGGTGCTGGCTGCCGGTGACAAACCATACTTCAAACTGCTTTAAGTCAATCATGGTTTTTACTCCAGGGTTTTATAAGGGTACAGCCGAGATTTTCCTTTCATTCATTATAGCAAGAGTTCCGTGAACGTTCACAATTTCGGCAGTGTGTTTTTTGATTCTCGGCGGGGAGGGGAATAGACTCTTAATTCCTCTCCCCGTGGGGAGAGGATAGGTGAGGGGCGACCTTTGGTCAATGCTCATGCTTGCCAATATCGCCCCTCCCTTCGTCCCTCCCCGATGGGGAGGGAAATAAGAGTCTGATTCCCTCTCCAGGTGGACGCTCCTTCATCCTGTGGGTGGATCACACGGGCATTCAAGGCTCCTATACTTCACTTCGTTGATACACAAGCCGTTTACGCAGCGATCCACGCTGCATGAGAAAGGATATAGACCATGACCTTCACAATTATCGTTATTACGCTGTTCTTTGCCTCGCTCTCTGTCGTGCCTATGCTGATGGAAAGTGATCCCGACACCCGCAAGGCGAGCATCATCCTACCGGAGTAACCATGTTCCTGCGTCAAATTTTCATCGAAACCCGCAAAACGCTTGCCCACCCGGCCCTTTGGTTAGGGCTGGGTGGGCTCAGCCTGCTGCTGGCAGGCTTTGTCCTGGTTGAGCACGCGCAGATCATCCACAGCTACCGCCCAGCAAACGGCGGGCTGGAGCGCGACCTGATCGATGGGCTGGCCTTTTATGGCTGGATCGGCTCCCTGGTCTATGCGATCAGCGCCGCCGTGATTGTGGCGTTCGACTACCCCGACCGGTCGATCCAGCTCTGGCTGATGCGCGGACAGTCCCGCCCCACCTTGCTCTTCGCCCGGCTGGTAGTCGTGCTGCTGTTTGGGCTGCTGCTTGTCTTCTTCGTGATCGCTGCCCTGCTGGCAGAGGCATCGATCTCACGGATGCTGTTCTTCGGTCAGGTGGACGTATCGCGGATGAACTGGGCAGCACTGCTGCCTGCCGCGCTGCGCGTGTTCTGGACCTCGCTGCCCTACCTGATGCTGACGGCCTTGCTGGCCGTTGTAAGCCGCTCGCCGCTTTTTGCCGCCGGGGGCACCGTAGTCTACGCCACCGTGCTGGAACGACTGCTCGGCAGCCTGGCAGACCGCTTCCCGACTCTCATCCGCCACTTGCCCGCCTCGCTCGGTTGGGCGATGCAAGAATACAACCTGGCATTAGACCACACCGCCCAGTTAGCAGCACCTGCCATGCCCGAAATGCGCGCCGCCGCGTTTCTTGGCCTGATGGCTGTGGCGCTCACCGCCGCCGCTATCATCATCTTCACCCGCCAGGATCTCGGAGGATAAAGAGGCTGTGGGATTGTTGTGTGTACGGTGTACACACAACAATCCCAGGACGCATAGGAAACAGGATCTTGGTGGATAAGGTTTATCGTGGTTTTTGCTGCGATATGGCGTATCGCAGCAAAAACCACTGAATGAAAGAAAAAGGAGACATTATGGAAAACATCGTACTGCAAACGAACAACCTCAGCAAAACTTTTGGCAAGCACAAAGCCGTCGACTCGGTCAACATCTCGGTCTATCAGGGCGAAGTGTTCGGCTTCTTGGGACCAAATGGCGCGGGGAAGACCACCACGCTCGGCATGGTGCTGGGTTTGATCCACCCTACCGATGGTGACGTGACCGTGCTAGGTGAGCGTGTAACCCCCAACCGCACCGGTGTGCTGAAGCAGGTCGGCGCGCTGCTCGGGGCGCCTGCCTTCGTGCCGTACCTCTCCGCCTGGACAAACCTGGAGCTGGTTGCCCGCCTCTCCCCCGGCGTAGACAAGCAACGCATCGCGGACGTGCTCAAGCTGGTAGGGTTGAGCGATTACGCGCGCCGAAAGGTGGGCATGTTCTCAACCGGTATGAAGCAGCGCGTGGGGCTGGCAATGGCGCTGGTCCACCGCCCGCGCTTTGTGATCCTCGACGAGCCGACCAACGGCCTGGACCCCGCCGGGATGCGCGAAATTCGTGGGCTGCTGCGCGGGCTAGCGGATAACGGCACCACGGTGCTGCTTTCCAGCCACTTGCTCAACGAGGTGCAGCAGGTCTGCGACCGGATCGCCGTACTGAACAAGGGTAAAGTCGTGGCACAAGGCCTGGTGAGCGACCTGCTGCGCGAGCAGAAGCCTGCCGTGCGCCTCAAGCTTGCTCCCGACTGCGACCCCACGACTGCCTTGCGCGGCCTTGACCGGGTGGAATCAATCGAGCGCGACGGGCAGTGGGTCATCATCCAGGGCATCGAAACGCAGCCGGTGCTCAACCACCTGCTCGCGCAGGGCATCATTCCCCTCGAAATCACAAACCATAAGAACGATCTCGAGGCGTTGTTCATGGATGTTACGGCTGCATAAAGGATGCTTCATGTTTCTAAGACTCTTCTCCATTGAAACCACCCGTCTCACGCGTCGCGCTTTGCCCTGGCTGTCGCTGGCTGCAATCTTGTTCTACACGGGTCTCAGCATGCAAAACTTTTACTCGATGAATCAGACGGAACTGGTGAGCGGTGGACTAAAAATGCCGGGCATATCGTTTGACCTTGCTAACGCTCTCGACCAGATGCAGTTCATCGCCTTGCCGTTCCTGGTGCTGCTGGCTGCCAACGTAATGGGTAACGACTACACACAGCGCACCAACCAGCACTGGCTCATGCGCGCCCCACGGCATACCGGCGTATTGGCAAAGTTCGCCCTTCTGGCACTGTTTGTCTTCATTATTCAACTGTTGGTGATGCTGGCGGGGTTTGGTGTCGGCTGGTACTACAAGACCTTCGTCTACGATGCCTACAGCCTTGCCAACTTGAATATTGGCGCAATGGTGGCTGCGCCCTTCTACATGACGCTCTCGCAGCTCCCCTACCTGGCGATGATCCTGCTGTTCACAATAGCGACACGTTCCACACTGTGGGGCGCAGTAATCGGGTTGGGGTATACTCAGTTTATCGAAATCCTGATCACAAGCATCTTCCACGGCAAGATGTTTATGATGCTGCATCCCCACAACCTGGCTGCCAGCGTCACCTTTCTGCTGAACTTGATTGGCAACCGGGTGGTGGAACCACCCGATTACCTGGCGCAGCCAGCCCTCTCCATGATTGGACTGCTGGTCTACACAATTCTATTTCTCGCCGCTGCCCTGTGGCTCTACCGCCGTCAGGATGTGGGTGGGTAACTTTTTTGCGCCGTTTTGTGATGCCGCTTTTGCATCACAAAACGGCGCAGGCAATGACAGGACACCACAATGTTGAAATTCTTCCGCCGCCTGCAATGGAAATTGACACTCTCCTATGCGCTCGTCACCGCCGGAACGGTGATATTTGTCGCCGTACTTCTCGTTGGGCTCGCTTCGTACTTCGAGCTCGCCAACACCAACAACACCTTCGACAGCATGTACTGGTCCAAAACCGCCTTTCAGGATAATATCCCCTTCCTGATCGATGATCCCGAGGCATTGCAAGAATGGCTGAACCGTGTCCAGCGGGAGGGCTTTGCAGCCAACGACCTCCAGTCGAATACTGTGCGCGCGACTCTGGATTACGCGAATACAGTCATCAACAGCGAGCCAATCTACGTGTTAGATACAGATCTCAAGATTATCGCGGTTGCGCCTGAAATTCCTGCATTGATCGGACAGACGTTTGACCGCAGAATCAGCGGCGCAAGCCTGGAGAGCAATCTGGAAGCCGCACAGATTGGCGACAAGAACTACTATGCGCAAAGCTCCGGCTACCCCGATGGCAGCTACATATCGGTTTTTCCGTTGCGCCGCAGTGACGATGAACCGGTGGTGGCCTACGTGGTCTACCACTTGCAGCCGCCTACGCGCTTTACACCTGCCAACCTCGATATCTACATGACCTTCCTGCTCTTTACCAGCGCGCTGATGTTTGCCATCGCGCTGCCGGTGGGGGCGGTGTTCGGCTGGCTGGTATCACGCGGGCTGCGTAAGCGCCTGGGCAACCTCTCCGCTGCCGCGCAAGCCTGGAGCGCGGGTGACTTCACGGTGAATCCCTCCGACAAGTCGGGCGACGAGATCGGCGAGCTGACCCGCGCGCTGAACCGTATGGCCGAACAGCTCCGGACGCACATTCACACCCGCGACGCCCTGGCCCGCGTGGAAGAGCGCAACCGCCTTGCCCGCGACCTGCATGACACCGTCAAGCAGCAGACCTACGCCGCGCGCATGCAGCTCAGCGCCGCCAAGAACCTGCTCGTCACAGAGCCGCAAACCGCCGCGGAACACCTGGATGCCGCCCTGCAGCTCAACCGTGAGACCCAGCAGGAGCTAAAGCTGATCATCGACGAGCTGCGCCCGGCAGCGTTAGATGGGCACGGGCTGTCTCAGGCACTTACCGATTACGTCAATCGCTGGCAGGAGCACACCGGCATCAAAGTGGTGTCGACCATCTCCGGCGAGCGCGAGCTGCCGCTGGATGTGGAACAAGCCCTTTATCGGGTGCTGCAAGAGTCGCTTGCCAACATCGCCCGCCATGCCGAAGCAGATCGGGTTGCCGTACAGCTCAGCATGGCGCCCGATCACGTGGTGCTGCGCATCGCCGACAACGGACGCGGATTCGAGCCCGCCGCTGTCACGCCCAACTCGCTCGGCCTATCGGGGATGAAGCAGCGCATGGCTGAGGTTAGCGGCACGCTGACGGTTGAGACGATCCTCTCCGTGGGGACGAAAGTCACCGCTGAAGTACAATTGAGATCATGAATGTGATTATTGAAAACGCTTCGCGTTTTCAATAATCACCATTTCCTTTATTTTTCGCGGGCGAAGCCCGCGATTCACAAAAAGCAGTGCCGAAACAATCGTTATTATCCAGCAGTGGATAAAAGGGCTATTTATGCCAATCGAAGTGTTGCTCGTGGACGACCACAAGATCGTGCGGCAGGGGGTGCGGGCGTACCTGCACACCCTGGCTGATATTCACGTCATCGCCGAAGCCGACTCGGGCGCTGGCGCGGTAGCGGCGGTAGAACAGCACCACCCCGACGTGGTGTTGATGGACCTGGAAATGCCCGGCGAGATGGATGGCATCGCCGCAACCCGCGCGATCCGCAAGCTGCGGCCCGAAACACAGGTGATTGTGGTCACCTCGCACCACCAGGACGAGTACATCTTCCCCGCTGTGCGAGCGGGGGCTATCTCGTACCTGCTCAAGGATGTAGAGCCGGACGAGCTAGCCGCCGCGATCCGCAAGGCGGCGCAGGGCGAAGCCGTGCTCGATTCGCGCGTGGCCTCGCGCATCATTCAAGAACTGCAGGGCATCCGCAAGGAAGACGTGAACCCCTTTACCGAGCTTTCTGAGCGCGAGTTCGAGGTGCTGCGGCTGGTTGCGGCGGGCAAATCCAACGCCGAGATCGCCGAGGCGCTGGTGCTGGGCGAAAGCACCATCAAAACGCACATCAGCAGCATCCTGAGGAAATTACATCTCGATGACCGCACGCAGGCAGCCGTCTATGCGTGGCAGCAGGGCATCGTGCGGCGCGGCGGAAAGGGCTAATGTTTGCCGCCGTTCACCAGTTCCATAATCTCATTGTGCCCAGCGTAGATGCGAACCAGCTTGCCGTCTTGCATCTGAAAGACACGATCGACATACTCGCACATGCGCAGGTCATGGGTCACCATAATACCGGCCCGGTTCTGTTCGTGGATGAGCGCGGCAAACGTTTCTACGACCTGATACGCGCGTTCCGTATCGAGGCTCGCGGTCGGCTCATCCGCTAATACCAGGCTGGGATTATGAATCAGTGCGCGGGCAATGGCAACGCGCTGCTGCTGCCCGCCCGACATCTGTCCGGGCAAGTTGTTCAACCGTTCGCCCAGGCCCAGCCGGGCCAAAAGCTCACGGGCGCGCAGCTTTCCGGCCTTATTCAACCGGTTGTTCAGGCGCAGCATCAGCTCAACATTTTCCACGGCGCTGAGGTACGGCACTAGATTGTTCGCCTGAAAGGTAAAGCCGATCTTTTCGCGGCGCAGCGCCACCCGCTCTACCTCGCTCATGGTGGCCAAATCTTCCCCATCCAACAGCACCTGCCCCGAAGTAGGCTGCAGCAGCGCCGCCAGAATGGACAGCATCGTGGTCTTTCCAGATCCGCTTGGGCCAACCAGCGCGACGAACTCACCGGCCTCTACCTGCATAGAGACATCATCCACCGCCTGGATGGTACCCGAGTCGGACTGGTAGGTCTTTACCACTGATTTTGTTTCCAGCGCAATCCGCCCGCTCGGGATTCGTACCGATAATGTATCAGGTGTTGTATCAATCAATGTATTCATCATGAGGATAATCCCAATGCTTTCAGCGGTTCAATGCGCACCGCGTAGCGAACAGAAACCAGCCCGCCAAATGGACCAATCAGCAGCAGGGCTACGATCGCCAGTGCCGATGTTGTTCCATTGAACACGATCGGTACGGTGGGTGGAAACGTCAGCGAGAACAGGTACGCCAGCAGCCCGCCCAATGCCACACCGATTACCGTCGTCGCCACGATTTGAATCACAGAAGCAGCAGCGACAATCGGGTTGGCCATACCAATGGCTTTCAGTACGCCAATCTGCGAGACTTTTTGTAATATTTGGATCTGGAAGAAGCCCCCGATCACCAGTACACCGATAAACAGTGTAAATCCGCCCTGCGTGTTCAGCGTGCTTTGTTGCGCCGAATAGCCCGGCAGCGCCTGAATGGCCTGGTCTAACGTGGCGGTTTCGATGTTATCCACCTGGGCGGCGAGCCGCTGGCGCACCGCGTCCATCGCTTCCGGGTTATCCAGCTTGATCAGAACAACGTTCGATACCGGTTCAGAACCGTTCACTTCTGCTTCTGATTTTGGCCGGATACGGTCCCAGGTGTTGAACGGGACGATGATGGATGGTTGGAGCGAATACTGCTGCCCATCAGTAAGGCCAACGACACGCAGATCGTAGAATTCATCGCGCGTGCCCTGCGTTACACGCAGTGACAGCCTATCCCCAACAGTGAGGCCGCTCCGAAGGGCCGCGTTTCGATCCAGCAGCACTTCCTCAGCCAGGCCGGTAGCGAGCTGGCGGCCCTGCAGCACCGGGGGTTCGCCCGTGCGGCCCGGTTCCACGCCCAGAAGCGCCACTTTCAAGGGTTCGGCGTCTTCACCCAGCACGAGCGTGGCGCTTGAAGTGCCCAGCATGCCTGCGTTCGCAACGCCCTCCACCCTGCGGATCGCCGCCAGGCGGTCACGCCCGAGGCGGCTGGCATTGATCAAGTAATCGGACTTTGCCTGATACGCCACCAGTTCGGCATCCAGCTTGGAGATGTATTCGCGGTTGCCATTGCCCAGGCCTTCGCCGAGCGCCGCGATAAACAGCACCAGCAGCGTGATCAGCGCGATGACCATGCTCACCAGGAAGAAACGCCCGCGGTTACGCCAGATCTCTTTTAGCGCCAGGTAACCAGAAATCGATAGGATTTGGTTCATGATTGGTTCTCCGGCGCGCCTAGTTGCCAAACCGCACTACGGCGGTCATTCCCCAGCGTAAGCGCGGGTCTGTCTCTTTCAGCATCACTGTGGCGGTGTAGGTAATGTCACCGCGTTTTTCTTCAAAGCGCGCATTGATATGGGTCACTTCTCCGGCGAGCAGCATATCGGGGAGTGCATCGGCCACGACAATCACCGGCTGCCCAACTTCCACATTCACCACTTCGCTTTCTGAGAGATTGTCTGTTTTGAGCACCCAGGCCGAATAATCTGCCACAGTGAGCACCGGGCTGCCGGCGCTGACCTGCTGGCCAGCTTGCAATGTGAGGTCGATCACAGTGCCCGCCACCGTCGACCGCATTTCAGCTGCATCGAGCGCATCCTGGGCGCTGGCAAGCCCCGCATTGGCCGCCGCGAGGCGCGCCTCTACCGATGCAAGCTGGTCGGGGTCGATTCCCTTGTGCTGTTCAAGTACTCGCAGCCTATCGATCGCGGCGTAGAGATCTGCTCCGGCCTTATCCAGCAGCGCCTCGTTCTCTTTGGTGGCATCCGCCTTGTACCGATCGATTGCTTTATTGTGCGCTTCCTGCGCAGCGATCCGTGCCAGCTTTGCATCGGCTAAAGCTGCGGAAGCCGACTTCTTCAGCCGGTCCAGCTCCTGTTCCGCTGCCAGAAGTTCCTGTTTGGAGCGCGCCAGGGCGGTTTCCGCTTCCGGTAGGTGAACCAAACGGGCAAGCAATTGGCCTTCTGCCACAAGCTCGCCATCACGCGCCATCACTTCAGCAACCTTCCCAGACATGGAGAAGGCCTGATCCAACCTATTGACAGGCTCCAGGTGGCCCTGTGCAATTAAGCCTTCCATTAGAACGTCCGATTCCCCGATAGGATCAGCGGCTTCAACTGGAGGTTCGGGGCTGCAAGCCGAGAGAAACACAGTAGAAACAAGGATCATAATAAACAGCGGCAATAACTTCTTCATTTTCCCTATCCTTAATTTTCGGCTCTATGATTGAATTTCCGGGCCAATCGGCCCCTGGAATGAATGATCCCATCGTGTGGAAAGCACGCCGGTCAACAGCAGATCCAGCGGGGGATGATCGGCGATATGGTCGTAGTAGTATGGAAGTTCGATACGGCCTTCCGTACTAATAATGAAGGTGCCCGACATCTGCATTGCATCTTGCCCAGGGGGCGGCGGTTCGATCCGGTAACCTTTTTTGCGTGACCGCGAAACCGCCTGCCAGACCTTCAGGTTCAAGAACGTCTGGAACAGGCCACCGCGTTCGAGCCCATAGGCCCGGTATGCTTTGCGTTCTACATCGGAAAGTACGGGCAGGCCCGGCGCGAACTGACCAATGAAGAGGCGGGCAGCCTCAGGACTCCCCTGAGTCACCACGGCGATGCCCAGGCCCGCCGACTCAATCTTCGCGTGCCCGGCTGACAGCTCGTCCAGCATCTCTTTACACTGCGTGCAGCCAAAGTGGCGTGTAAACGCCAGCAGCAAGGGGCGCTCTGACCACATAGCCGACAATCGAACTGGATATCCGCTGGCATTGAGCAGTTCCAGATCGGGTGCTACATCGTTGAAGTTCAGTTTTTTGATTCGGGTCATCTCATTTCCTGCCTTGTATTTTGTTCTCTTTGATTGTATCGATGTGAAGAAGGAAAGCACAAAGTTTGTATAAGGTTTGTGCGACCCATTCCGTCTTCAGAATGATTCCGCGCACACGGTTTTCACAAAGATGTTGCTTCCCTTTTTCGGGGTTTTGGGTATGGGTGGCCGCGTTGCGGCCACCCATACCCAAAAAATCGCTCTTCTCCCCTTCCAGCTTGCGGAGCAAGCGCAGGAAGGGGCTGGGGGATGGCCCTCTGGATGGGGCTTTCACAAAGTCGAGCGCTTTGTGAAAGCCCTGATTCCGCGCAGGGCAGCCATTTCGAAGCCGCCGGTCGGTATGTTATACTTTTCATCAACTTGCCAGACATTTCGATTCTTCCATTCCAAAGAATGCTCAAAAAAATCCCTGTTCATCCGCTTCTTTTCGCCCTGTACCCTGCGATTGCTCTCGCCGTTACCAACATCGACCAGATTCGCCCGGAGAATGCGCTGCGGGTGGCTTTGCTATCCCTGCTGGGTGGGGTTCTTCTGTACGCGCTGGCATGGTTTGTTCTAAAGCGAAAGCAAATACGGCGCTCGGCGCTGCTTGCCAGCCTGTGGTTGTTATTTTTCTTTGCCTACGGGCACGTGTACCAGCTTCTCGAAGGGCGCGGCTTGCTGGGATTTGTCTACGGCAGGCACCGCTACCTGATCGTCCTCTGGCTGATGCTGCTGGTGCTCGGCACGTGGCTGATCCTGAAAGTGATCAAGCGCACGCGCGAGATCACCGTTCTGCTCAACGTTGCCTCTCTGGCCCTGCTGGCGATCCCCCTGGCGCAGATCCTCTGGTTCGAGGCGCAGTTGAACCGAGACACGCCCCCCGTACCCACCACCGTTGCCGGATTAGAAGCCACCGCGCCCGGCCCCGATATTTACTACATCGTGCTGGATGGTTACTCGCGCTCCGACGTGCTCCAGGAACTGTACGGGCTGGATATCTCCCCCACGCTGAACGAATTAGAGTCGCTCGGTTTCGTCATCCCCGAGTGCGCGCAGGCAAACTACGGTATCACCGCCTTTTCCATGTTTGCCTCGCTCAACATGGATTATCTGGATGCCTACGCGGGCGTTTTCCCCCTTGGCTCCAACGCGGATAAGGTTGATTACGCACCTTTCCGCGACTATCTACGGCACAGCAAGGCGCGGCAGTTCCTCGCCGAGCGCGGTTACCAAATGGTGACCTTTGTAACCGGCTATCACTGGTTGGACGTGGATGACTCAGATATCTTCATTACAGAAAACAATAATCCACTGCGCCAGTACAGCCAGATGTACAGCCTCTCTAACTTTGAAGAGATGTTCCTGCGCACTACTGCCCTGCGCGTGCTAGCCGAAGGCAACGCTTCCTTCTTCGGCCCACTCAACCAGCGGATCATTACCCCTGCCGAGCAGCACTACGAGTGGGTAAAGTTTGCCCTTGATTCACTCACCCAGGTGCCGGAAATCCCCGGCAAGAAATTCGTGTACTTTCACGTTTTGGCGCCACACGACCCCTACGTGTTTGCCCCAGACGGCTCTTTTCGGGCCGACGTTACCCCTACCGGTGGGGTGGATAACGAAATCCCGGGCTACCCAGATGAAGTGACGTACCTGAACAAGCGCATTCTCGAAATCGTGCGCGAATTGATTGCCAAGTCACCCACTCCGCCGATTATCGTCATCCAGGGCGATCACGGTTGGGACCCGCGCTACCGATTGCAGATCCTCAATGCGTATTATTTGCCAGAAACCAGCGATGGAATTGCCCCCAGCGCCACCATTTATCCCACCATTACTCCAGTCAATACCTTCCGGCTGATTTTCGATCATTACTTTGGCGGCAGCTTTGGCCTGCTGCCCGATCATTCGTACTTCTCCGTTGGCGGTGACTTCCCAGCCGCTGGTATCGAAGCGCAGCCCTATCAGTTGACCCCTGTATCCCCTTCCTGCGTAGGAGATGGATTGAAATGAAAGTATCGCCTCGTTATCTGCTGATCGCGCCGGTCATCCTTCTGCTGGTCCTGGGCGTGACTGCCTACCTGGTAGCCGGGCCGTGGACGCAGCCCCTGCGTGCCGCCGGCTTGCTACCCTCACCCGAACTTGAGATCAACTTCATCGACGTAGGCAACATGGGGCCAAATGCCGAGGGCCTGGTTGGCGATGCAATTCTGCTGCGGTCGTCGGAAGGCAAAACCATGCTCATCGACGGAGGGTACGCCAACGGGAAAGCCCTGGCTTATCTGCAAGCAAACAACGTCACGCACCTGGACATGGTCGTACTCACCCACCTGCATGAGGATCACGCGGGCGGTCTGATCGACGTGCTAAAGAACATCCCGGTTGGCCAGTTCATCCACTCTGGGCAGACGATTGACGCCCCAGATTACAACGCATTTGCCGCCGCCTTACAGGAATCGGGCGTGCCGGTGCGTGTGGTCAAAAAGAATGATACTATCCAGCTTGGCAGCCTTACGTTCCACGTGCTTTCACCACGAAAAATCATCCCAGACGTAGCCAACGATAACTCCGTCGTGCTGCGGCTGGAAAATGGGAAGGTCAGCTTCCTGTTCACCGGCGACGCCCAGTCGCTGGCCGAGCAGATCATGCTGGATGGCAAGCTGAACGTACAGGCAGACATCCTGAAAGTAGGTCATCATGGCGCGGATTCCTCTACCAGTGCGGCCTTCCTCGAAGCCGTGGACCCCGAAGTGGCAATTTATATCGCAGGGAAAGGCAACATGCATCACTTGCCACATGATGTCACCCTTCAGAAGCTCCGGGAAAGCGGCGCGGAAATCTACGGCACAGATGTGAGCGGTACAATCTCGCTGCGGACAGATGGCAAAACGTACGAAATCGCTACCGAGTACGGAACCGAAGACTGATTTTCAACCAGGACAGGAGCCATGAGCCAGAACAGTGTTGGTACGATTCTTCAGAAGGCGCACAAGAACGGCGTGGCGATCCCGGCGTTCAACATTCCCTACCTGCCGATGATGGAACCGGTGATCCGAGCGGTGCGTGATCTCGATTCCTTCGCGCTGATCGCGGTTGCCCGGTTGGAATGGATTAAGTTCGAGGCGGTGGGGCTGGCGGAAGTTGCCGAAACCTACGCTCGGTTCCACGATCCGCGGCACGTACGATTGCATTTGGATCACGTGCCGGTGATCGATGAAGACAATCTGCAGGTGGATACCATGCCCATTTTCGAGCAGGCGATCCGCGCCGGGTACGACTCGCTGATGATCGATGGCTCGCGGCTGACACTAGAGGAGAATATCCGGTCGGTAAAACCGGTGGTGGCACTGGCCCACGCGAACGGCAAACCGGTGGAAGCCGAGCTAGGTGCGGTGTTTGGGCACGAAGATGGCCCCATGCCTTCTTATGAAGAGCTGTATGCTTCGGGCAAGGGCTTTACCAGCGTTAATGAGGCCCACCGCTTCGTACAGGAGACGGGCTGCGACTGGCTCTCGGTGGCGATTGGCAACGTACACGGCGCGATTGCCGCGGGGCGGAAGGATTTGAAGAAGATCGAAGCGCGCCTGAACCTCGACCGCTTGGATCAGATCCACCGCGCGGTTGGCATTCCGCTCGTTCTGCACGGAGGATCGGGCATCCAGGCGGATAACGTGCGGCAAGCAATGAAGCTGGGCATTGCCAAGATCAACATCGGCACCGAGATACGGCAGTCATACGAAGTGGCGCTCAAAGAGACCGGCAGCATCGAGCGCGCGCAGCAAGCAGTCTACGAGCGCACCCGCTGGGTCATCGAAGAATTTCTGGGAGTAGCGAAGATCCGCGAAACGGTCGCGGGGTAGCCATGAGCCTGCTGGGGATCGACGTTGGCACGAGCGGCTGTAAATCGGCCGTGTTTTCCGAAACCGGAGACTTGCTCGGGCTTGCCTATGAGGAATACAACTTTCTGCATCCTCAGCCGGGCTGGGCCGAGCTGGACGCGCCGGCGGTATGGCAGCAGATCCAGCGCACCATCCGCAAAGCTGTGGCTGATGCAGCCGGGCAAGCGCCCACCGACCCTGTGCGGGCGCTTTGCGTCTCCTCGATGGGCGAGGCCGTCGTTCCGGTGACGAAGAACCGCGAGATCCTCGGCCCTTCTCTGCTGAACTTCGATGCGCGCGGCGACGAATTTTTGCCGGAATTGGCACAAGGAATGCCAAATGAGCGGCTGTACCGCTTGAACGGCAATACACTGGGCAGCCCCTACACCCTTACCAAGCTGCGCTGGTTGAAGATCCACCAGCCCGCGCTGTACGGTAGCGCGGATGCGTTCCTGCATTGGAGCGGGTTTGTTGCCTTCATGCTCGGCGCGGAGCCGCGGGTTGATTTTAGCCTTGCCAACCGCACGCTCCTGTTCGATATGGAGCGAGAAGACTGGTCGCAAGAACTGCTGGATTGGGCGGGCCTCGACCGCGAGAAATTGCCGGAGATCGTCTCGCCAGGCCAGATGATTGGCGCCCTGTCCCCATCCATCGCGGAAGAATTGGGCATCCCGGCAGGCATTCCCATCGTCAGCGGCGGGCACGACCAGAACTGCACCGCGGTAGGCTGCGGGTTGATCGCTCCGGGCGCTGCCTTGTACGCAATGGGCACGCAGCTCTGCGCCACGCCCGTCTTCACCACCCGCCCCGACCCCGCGCTGATGATCCGGCGCGGCCTGAACACAGAGCATCACGTCGCACCGGGGCAGTACGTCAGCTTCATCTACAACCAGGGCGGCGTGCTGGTAAAGTGGTTTCGCGATACCTTTGCGCAGGCCGAGCACCGGCAAGCCAGAAATGCTGGGCAGAACCTCTACACGGCTCTGTTTGCCGAAATGCCCGAGAAGCCGTCTAGCATTCTGGTGCTGCCGCATTTCACCACTACCGGCCCGCCGCACTACATCAACGATTCGAGCGGCGTGATCGCGGGCCTAAAGCTGGAGACCACGCGCGGGGAGATTCTAAAAGGCATCCTCGAAGCAGCCACCTTCTTTCTACGCGCTTGCCTGGAGGATCTTCCGGCGGATATACCGATCGGCGCGTTTACTGCAGCCGGGGGCGGCAGCCAATCGGATGTGTGGGTGCAACTCAGCGCGGACATTTTGGGCCGGCCCTTCTTCCGTTCGCGTATTTATGAAGCCGGCGCGCTCGGCGCTGCCATCCTCGCCGGGGTTGGGGCGGGCATGTTCCCCACGCTGGCTGCCGGGGTTGGCGCAATGGTGCGCATGGAGCAGCAGTTCGCGCCTGATCCGCACAAGCAGCGCCAATACAATGAACAGTACGAACGCTACCGCAGCTTTGCGCCACAGATCGAGCAGATTGTGCGCGGACGATGAAGCGCCCTGGAGATTGCAGCAGGGAGAACGATGCCAGCGCAAAAGCTTTCCCTTGCCAGCAGGATACAGCAGTTCGGGATACGTTGTTCTGGGGCAGCGAAGCTGCCCCAGAACAACGTATCCCGAACACAAGCGGTTAAATTGCAATAATCTCGCATGGTTTTGCTGATTGACAATCTCCTTTAAATTTTATACAATAGTGAAAACGTTTCCGGTATTGTTTCCGAAAGTAACACAAAAGTACACAATTATGAGGCGTAGCCCGAAAACCATCACCATACAGGATGTGGCAAGGTCTGCTGGCGTATCTGTTTCAACTGTCTCTCGCGTGCTGAACGGCAAAGAAGACGTTGCGCAGGAGACAATTGAAAAGGTGCAAGCCGTGGTAGAGCATTTGGGCTATGCTTCAAGCCTGGCTGCGCGGGGGATGCGCAGTCATCGCACCAATGTTATCGGAATGATCTTCCCAGACATCGCCTCGCCCTACTGCCACGAGATCATGCGGGGTGTGAACCGTGTTATCTCGCATATCGACAGGGATCTTATTATCTTTACCAGCGGCGGCGGGCATGCTAAGGAAAACGTAGCCCTGCATGAACGCTCGTACGTGGCCTTGCTGAACGGCGGCACCGCCGATGGCGTGATCGTCGTGACGCCCAATGCTACCACCTTCTCCAGCCATGCCCCACTGGTGATCCTTGACCCTAATAATGAAAGCCCAGACGTTCCCGCGGTGATCTCCACCAACCGCGAAGGCGCGCTGACCGCAATGAACTACCTCACCAGCCTGGGTCACCGCCGCATCGGTTTCATCACCGGGCGCATGGAGCTGATCAGCTCCAACCAGCGCCTGCAGGGTTACCGCGACGGCCTCTCTGCCGCAGGCATCCCATACGATGACCGCCTGGTGAAAATCGGCGATTATTTAGAAGAAACAGCTTTCAACTGCGCACGTGAATTATTGGCCATGCAAGACCGTCCAACTGCCATCTTCGCTTCGAACGACAGTTCGGCATTGGGCGTTTACCGGGCCGCGAAAGAGGCCTGCTTACAAATACCGCAAAACTTATCGGTGATTGGGTTTGACAATCTGCACGAATCCGCCTTTACACTGCCAGCATTGACTACAGTGGATCAATTCTTGGAAGAGATGGGAGCGGCTGCAACGGACATGATTGAGCGGCTGATTAATAATGAAAAGCTGCCCTGTAAGCTGCGGGTCATCCAAACTCAGCTTATCGTCCGCGACTCCTGCTCCTCGCCCCTCTAACGTGAATTGTGCTCCCGGCATCGAAGAAGACGTATTCTTTCCTGCCGAACCGGTACATTGCCGGAATAGGTTCCAGCTAAAGCCAAGGAGGTGAGAGAACGAGAAAAAAACTACCATTCTCTTGGTACCCTTTCATCGTACCTGACCGCATACAACCCACTTACCTGATTCAGGAGAAAGAAATGTCCAAGAAACTCAATCGCCGAAAGTTTTTAGAGATGACCGCGGTAGGAACTGCCGGTCTGATCGCCGCCTCGTGCACGCCCGCCACGCAGGCTCCCGCTACACCCGAAGTTGTTGAAAGGCCGGTCGAAGTTACCCGCGTCGTCGAAGTCGCTGGCACCCCGCAGGTTCAGGTTGTCACCGCTACCCCCGCTCCGGTCAACACACTGCCCGCCGAGCAGGTGCTGGGCGTTCTGCCCCGCAGCGAAACCTTCATCGCAGATATGCTGACCGGGCGTGTTGGTTCCCCCGGCAACTTCAATGAATGGGTCGGCTGGAAGAACCGCGACCGCGGTATGCAGCAGCTCGGCAATGAACCGTTGTGGTCAATTGATTTCGCCACCGGCGAGATCATCCCCGGCACCGCGGCTGGCGATCCGGTCTACAACGAAGACTTCACTGAATGCACCATCACGCTGCGCAGCGGCATCGCCTGGTCTGATGGCGAGCCTGTAACCTCTGCCGACCTGGTTTACACCATCGAGACCCTCAAGAGCGACAGCGGTTTTGGTGCCAACAGCTTCATGAACGAGAACGTCGAATCGGTCGAAGCCGTCGATGAGCAGACTGTGCTCTTCAAGCTCAAGACTTCGAACTCGCGCTTCCACACCACGTTCCTCGATCGCTGGGGCTGCACCTGGATTATGCCCAAGCACATCTTCGAAACCGCAGAAAACCCGGTACAGTTTGAGTTCAACCCCTTCGTCGGCACTGGCCCCTACAAGCTGCACAGCTTTGATCCCAACGGTTTCTGGACCATCTGGGAAAAGCGCGAAGACTGGGCCAAGACCCCCACTGGTATCCTCTACGGCGAGCCTCAGCCCCGCTACGTTGTGTTCCAGAACTTCGCCAACGAAGGCGCGAAGATCCTGGCGCAGCTCACCCACAAGGCCGACGTGCTCAACCTTTCGTCCGATGGCCTCAAGGCGCTGCTGGCGCAGTCCAAGACCTCCCGCGCCTATCAGCTCACCTACCCGTGGGTTGTCAATAACGACCCCTGCATCACCGGTATCACATACAACACCATCCGCGCGCCATTTGACCTCAAGGATGTTCGCTGGGCGCTGACTCTGGCGATCGACATCGGCGAGTACATTGGCCTGGCCGTCGACGGCACCGGCACGATGAGCCCCGTTCACGTCCCGCATCTGTCCAACTACCCCACCGACTTCATCAAGCCGATGCAGGAATGGCTGACGGACCTGGAAATTGATCTGGGCGACGGTGAAATGTTCAAGGTCTACGACCCTGAAGCGCACACGAAAGTGGTCGATTACGCGAAGAGCCGTGGCTATACCTTCCCCGAGGATGCTCAATCCATCGAGAATGCCTTCGGCATCGGCTGGTACAAGTACGCCCCCGAAGCTGCCGAAAAGCTGCTGACCAACAACGGCTTCACGAAGAACGCGGACGGCAAGTGGCTGAAGCCCGATGGCACGCCGTGGAAGATCACCTTCATGACCAGCGTGGATACGACGACGCACAGCTACCGCAACGCCATGGCCGCAACCACTTCCTGGAGGAAGTTTGGCATCGACACCGAGGTGTTCCCGACCGACGCTGGCGCCGACCTGATGGCTGTTGGCAATTTCGATGTCTCCGGGAACTGGCCTGCGCAGGAACCCTGGGGTGCTGGCCCGGATCTCTACCGCGTGCTCAACTACTGGAACTCGGAATACATCAAGCCGGAAGGCGAGCGCACCTCAGGTCATCCGTCTCGCTGGTCGAGCGCTGAAATGGACGCCGTCATCACCAAGCTGCGCGAGACCGACCCGACCGACTATGAAGCCACGGTCGCCGTGGGTATCGAGGGCCTGAAAGAAGCCGTCCTCAACATGCCCGGCACCCCCACCTACGGTTACACTGGATTTGTGGGCTGGGACACCACCTACTGGTCCAACTGGCCCGGCGCCGAGAACGCTTACACGCAGCCGTACACGCACTGGGGCCCGTTCAAGTACATGACCCCCTTCATCAAGCCCACTGGTGCGTAAGCATCTATAATATATACAAGGGGTGGGGTTGTTCCCCACCCCTTGTATCAAACAGCGATAAGAATACCCTTTCTATGGGCGGGCGGGCTGGTCCGCCCATAGATCGACAGTCTCCTAATGAGGTGGTGCTTTGGCATTCGTAAAACGCTATCTAATACCAAGACTGATCGCCTATTTCCTGGTGATTTTTTTGGGAATTACTGCCGTCTTCTTTATCCCCCGATTGATCCCGAATGATCCTGTCATGCGGACCATCGAAAATATGCGCGCCCGCGGTTCTTCCATGGATCCGGGGACAATGGATCAAATTATTGAAGACCTGACCGAGATGTACGGTCTGGAGGGATCGTGGGGCGATCAGTACGTAGCCTTCTGGGGCAGGTTTTTCCAGGGCGATTTTGGAGTTTCTTTCTTCCAGTTCCCCACCAAAGTAAACAAACTGATCAGCGTGGCAATGCCATGGACATTGGGGTTGTTGTTAGTATCAACAGCCATCAACTGGACTTTGGGGAACCTCGTTGGCGGGCTGGCCGGATATTACTCGCGCAGAGGTTGGTCGCGTGTATTGGATACGGTGGCAATGTTTGTTCGCCCGCTGCCGTATTACATCTTCGCCTTTGCGCTGCTGCTTTTGCTCGCCTACGTGGTGCGCTGGTTCCCAGTATCAGGCGGATATGAAATTGGCCGTGTGATGGCCTGGAACTGGCCGTTCATAAAGGATGTGATTTACCACTCCTTCTTGCCTGCGCTCTCATTGGTGGTTCTTGGCGCCGCGGTGAACTTCCAAACCATGAAGTTGATCGTTCAAAACGTCAATTCGGAAAACTTCGTCCAGTATGCGAAGATGGGCGGGGTTACAGAAGATCGTATTGTGGGCAAGTACGTCATCCGCAATGCTCTGCTCCCGCAAATCACCGGGCTGGCGCTTTCACTCGGGCAGATCTTCAGCGGCGCGCTGATTACCGAGATTGTGTTCTCGTACCCCGGTCTGGGAACACTGCTCTACAATGCCATTGTCAACGGCGATTACAACCTGATTATGGGTATCACCGTGTATTCCATTTTTGCCATTACCACGGCCATTCTCGTCGTCGATCTCTTATACCCTCTCTTCGACCCGAGAGTGCGATACAGTTAGCAATAGGAGGGGAAACCAGTGAAAGTACTACGTGATCTATTTCGTGATTACCGCTTTGTCGTGAGTTTCTCTGTTCTGGTTGTGTTGGTGGGTTTGGGCGTGCTTTCCCTAATTTCCCCGGTTGACCCCACGATATGGGGCGCCTTCATGCGCGACCTTGATCCATCCGCAGAGCACTGGCTGGGAACAGATGCAAATGGGCAGGATATTTTTTGGAATGCGACCTTCGCGGTGCGCAATTCATTGATCATCTCGCTCATAGCGGGCATTGTATCGCGCATTATCGCCATTTTGGTCGGCATGGTCGCCGGGTACGTGGGCGGAACGGTAGACCGGGTGTTGATGTTCTTCGGCGACAGCCTGCTGGTCATCCCGCTGTTCCTGATCATGGTGATGCTCTCTATGCTGGTGCGCGAGTATATGAACCTGGTGGTTCTGGGGTTGCTGCTTTCCTTCTTCGGTTGGGCTTGGGATGCGCGCGTAATCCGCTCGCTCATCCTCACCCTGCGTGAGCGAGACTTTACCCAAACCTCCATCTTGTCTGGCTCGAGCACGCTGCGCCTGGTTATGAATGAATACATGCCCTTCGCCACCCCGTTGATCTTCTCCACCCTGATCAACAATATGTCGTGGGCGATAGGCCTGGAAATGACGCTGGCGATCCTGGGCCTCGTCAATATGAGCATTCCTACCTTGGGCACAATGCTCAACTGGTCGCTGAATTCTCAGGCCATCCTGCTCGGCAACTGGAACTGGGTGCTAACTCCTGTGGTTCTGGCGGTGCTCCTGTTTGTAGCGCTGTATTGGATGTCCACCAGCATCAGCGAGTACCTGGATCCGCGCACACGCATCCAGCGGGTTGGGGCGTAGAAGGGACGAAGCCATGACTGAAAAAATACAACCCATCCTTCGCACCGAACAGCTAAAAGCCTTCTACCTGCTGGATATGCAGGGTAAGCAGAAGATTGTAAAAGCAGTCAACGAAGTTGACTTAGACATCTACGAGAACGAAATTTACGGCATCGCGGGTGAAAGTGGCTGCGGCAAGAGCACCCTGCTGAAAGCACTGTTCAACGCCATGGAGCCTCCCCTGCGGCAGGTTGGAGGAAAGGTTTGCTACCGGATCAATTGGGACATGGTTGACGTCAGCAAGCTGAGCGCAGAAGAAAAACGCCGCCTGCGCATGGAATACATCTCCTACATCCCGCAGGGATCCATGAGCGTGCTCAACCCGGTGACGAAGCTGAAAGAAACCTATGAGGATTTCATCTCCAGCCACGTGGGTGGAAAAAGCCGCGAAGAAACTTTCGAGCTGGCCCGCAAGCACATCCAGGAACTGGGCTTACCCAAGAATATTCTGGATGCTTACCCGCACCAGCTCTCTGGTGGTATGCGCCAGCGCGTTACGATCGCTCTCGCGGCGCTGCTGAAGCCGCGTATTATGATCGGCGACGAGCCCACCACTGCCCTCGATGTGGTGGTGCAGCGCGGCGTGATCCAACTGCTGATGGATATTCAAAAGAAACTAAAAAACACCATCATCCTGGTGACGCACGACATGGGCGTGCACGCCAACGTTGCAGACCGGATTGGCATCATGTATGCAGGGAAAATTGTGGAAGAAGGGCCTACCACGCAGATCTTCGAAATGCCGCTACACCCTTACACGCAATTTTTGATCAACTCGCTGCCGAAGTTTGGCGACAAGATGGTTCGCGAAAGCGTGCCGGGCAGCCCGCCCTCACTCGCGAACCTGCCCACCGGCTGCCCATTCCACCCGCGCTGCCCGCACGCCATGCCAATTTGCCGTGAAAAGATGCCTGGGTTCTGCTACCCGGTTGAGAAACATCGCGTTGCTTGCTGGTTGATGGGAGAGGGAGATAATGGAAAAGCTGCTTGAAGTTGACAACCTGACCAAGGAATTCAGCCTGGGGAGCTTGATCGCCCGGGTAAAGATCACCGCGGCGGACAACGTCTCTTTCTTTATCAAACCGGCAGAAATCTTTACCCTGGCAGGCGAAAGCGGCTGTGGAAAAACCACCACCGCCAAGATCGTCTTAGGTTTTGAGGAAGCGACCTCCGGCAAGATCACGCATAACGGTAAGGTGCAGACGCCCAAAGAGAAGGTATGGAAGACCGAGCACGTGCAAGCCATCTTCCAAGACCCATTCAGCACATTTAACCCGCTGCGCACCGTCGACAGCTACTTCTTCGAGACGGTTGGCAATTATCGTCTCGCTTCTGTGAAAAGCGAAGCAGTGGCACTGATCGACGAGAAACTGAAGCTGGTGGGCCTCTCCTATGCCGAATTCGCCGACAAATACCCCAACGAGTTCTCCGGCGGGCAGCTCCAGCGCATCTCCATCGCCCGGGCGCTGCTGACCGATCCCAAGCTTATCATCGCCGACGAGCCGGTTTCGATGGTGGACGCTTCCCTGCGCATGTCGATCGTAAACCTGTTCAAAAAGCTCCGTGACGAGCTGGGCGTGAGTATCCTCTACATCACGCACGATCTGGCCACGGCGTACTACGTGTCTGACCGTATCGCGATCATGTTCCGCGGCAACATCGTGGAAATGGGCTCGGTGGAGCAGGTTCTTATGAATCCGCGCCACCCCTACACTCGCCTGCTGCGCGACTCGATCCCTCAGGCGGACCCCCGCCGGCGCTGGTCGGACAACGTTATCCTCTCCGAACTCGAGCAGGATGAGTATCTGCGCACCGGATGCAAGTTTGCCGGGCGCTGCCCCATGGCAATGGATATCTGCAAAACACAGGTGCCGCGCGACATCCTCGTCGATGGCGTGCTGGTTCGATGCCACCTGTTCGATGAGGCGATTGTCAACGCCGAAACGAAAAACCCTGTTTTGAACCAAGGATAGCGAAATGACAGATCAATTCACTCCCAAACCAGAAGATAAATTCACTTTCGGACTATGGACGGTCGGCAGCACCGGCGGCGATCCGTTTGGCGATGACGTGCGCAGCAAGATGAGCCCCGTGCAGCTCGTTGAGCTGCTTGCGGAAGTGGGCGCATATGGCGTGAACTTCCACGACAACGACCTCGTCCCGATCGATGCTACCGCAGCCGAACGCGACCAGATCGTCAAGGATTTCAAAAAGGCATTGAGCGACACCGGTATCGTTGTGCCGATGGCGACCACCAACCTGTTCACCAACCCGGTCTTCAAGGACGGGGCATTCACCGCCAACGACCCCAAGGTTCGCGCATATGCACTGCAAAAGACTCTGCGCGCCATCGATTTGGGCGCGGAATTGGGCGCGAAAGTGTACGTGTTCTGGGGCGGGCGTGAAGGCGTAGAAACCGACGCCTCGAAAGATCCGCTGGCGGCAGGCAAGCGCTTCCGCGATGCGTTGAACTTCCTGGCCGATTACGTGCTCGATCAGGGCTATGATATGAAGTTCGCCCTGGAACCGAAACCCAACGAACCACGCGGCGATATCTACCTGCCCACCACCGGCGCGATGCTTGGCTTTATCGCCACGCTCGATCACCCCGAGATGGTCGGTGTGAACCCCGAAGTGGCGCACGAGACGATGGCAGGCCTGAACTTCATGCATGCCGTTGCGCAGGCATGGGACGCAGGCAAGCTGTTCCACATCGATTTGAACGACCAGGCGCCCGGTCGCTACGATCAGGACTTCCGCTTTGGCTCGGTCAACCAGAAGTCCAACTTCTTCCTGGTCAAGTTCCTGGAGGATGTAGGTTACACTGGGTCGCGCCACTTTGACGCGCACGCCTACCGCACCGAAGATGTGCAAGGCGTGAAGGACTTTGCCCGTGGCTGCATGCGCACCTACCTGATCTTCAAAGAAAAGGCGCGCTGCTGGAACGCCGACCCCGAGATCCAGGCAATTGTGCAGGAGATCCGCGCGGAAGACCCCGGCATGGAACAGGCGCAGGGCAAATACAGCGCTGATAAGGCTGCCTGGCTGAAGGCCTACGAATTCGACCGCCAGAAACTGGCCCAGCGCGGTATGAAGTATGAACGCCTGGATCAGCTAACGATCGAGGTTTTGTTGGGCGTCCGGTAAAAAATATCGGTGGATCCGTCACACGGGTAACCGTGCCGGGTAGAAGGCACGGTTACCCAAACAAAATACGCACAGTCTGTCAACGGAGGCAGTTGTGAGCAGCAAATTCGCAGCATCAACCGCGAAGGCATATTGGGATTCCTCCCGCTCAGTCGAACAGCGCGTGACCAACCTGCTGGCGCAGATGACGCCCGCCGAAAAGGTCGCGCAGCTTGGATCGGTGTACATCTACGACCTGCTCGACGAACATGGGTTTTCGGAAGAAAAAGCAGCGCGGATGTCCACTGGGGTTGGGCAAATTACACGCCTGGGAACATATTCACTGCTCACACCCCGCCAGCGGGCGGAAACGGCCAATGCGATTCAGGCGTATCTCGTCCACCACACCCGGCTAGGCATTCCTGCTATCATCCACGACGAATGCTGCTCCGGGTTTGCCGCGATGGGCGCCACACGCTTCCCGCAAATGATCGGCCTGGCGAGCACATTCCGTCCAGAGCTTGCCGAAGCGATGGCAGACGCCATCCGCAAGCAAATGCGCACCACCGGCACCCACCAGGGGCTTGGCCCGGTGCTCGACCTGCTCCGTGACCCGCGCTGGGGCCGGGTGGAAGAGACTTTCGGCGAAGATGCCTCCCTGGTATCCCGCTTTGGCGCGGCATACGTGCGAGGCTTGCAAGGCAGGCACCTGAACGACGGCGTTATGGCGACGATCAAGCACTTTCTGGGGCACAGCGTTTCAGAGGGTGGGATGAACTGCACGCCCGTCCACATGGGAGCGCGCGAGATCCGCGAGGCCTATCTACTGCCCTACGAAGCCGCCGTGCGAGAATCAGGCGCCGCGACGGTTATGAATTCGTATTCGGAATTAGATGGACAGGTGGTGGCGGCAAACCCGCAAATCCTGCGCACGCTGCTGCGCGATGAACTGGGCTTTACCGGCCCGGTCGTCTCAGATTATCTAGCCGTGGATATGCTGCACACCTTCCACCGCGTGGCGGCGGACCGGCGCGAGGCGGCAGTGAAGGCGCTGCGGGCCGGAATCGACATGGAACTACCCGAGACCCTATGCTATGGCGAGCTGCTCCTGGCAGCGCTGGAGTGCGGAGAAATCGAGATCGAACTGATCGATGAGTCCGTGCGGCGCGTGCTGGCGAAAAAGTTTGAACTGGGACTGTTCGAGCACCCGATGGTAGATGTTGGCGCAGTAGAAGCCACTTACAACGATCCCAGGCCGATGGAGCTTGCCCGCGAGATCGCCTCGCAAAGCCTGGTGCTGTTGAAGAACGAGGGTGGGGTTCTCCCCCTTTCAAAATCACCCGGCGCTATCGCCGTGATTGGCCCCAATGCCACCTCCGGACGCAATTTCATGGGCGATTACTCGCATGCCGCTATGGTGGAAATCATGCTGGACGGAAACCCTGAATTGCTGCCGCTGATGGAGAAAACGGGCAGCCGCGATCATTACGATCAGGCAATTGCCCAGGTACCTACCGTGCTCCAGGCTATTCGCGAGCAGGTGAGCAGCGATACCCAGATTCTATATGCGATGGGCTGCAACAATGGCGATGAAGACCGCACCGGGTTTGATGCAGCGGTAAGCGCGGCGCAGCAGGCAGATGTGATCGTACTGGTTCTGGGCGATAAATCGGGCCTGGTGCCGGGCTGCACCACCGGCGAGTTCAACGATCGGACCACGCTCAACCTGCCGGGCGTGCAGGAAGAACTGGTGAAGGCTGTTGTGGCAGCCGCACCGGGCAAACCGGTGGTGGCGGTACTGATCAACGGGCGGCCCCTGGTTCTTACCGGACTGGCGGAAACCGTCCCTGCCATCCTTGAGGCGTGGATACCCGGGGAGCAAGGCGCACCAGCGATTGCTGACGTATTGTTTGGCGAAATAAACCCCGCAGGCAGGCTGCCTGTGACTTTGCCGCGCTCGGTGGGCCAGCTACCCGTGATCTATAGCAACCGGCCATCGGGCGGGCGCTCGCACTTCCGCGGCGATTACGCCGACTCCAGCGCCAAACCGCTCTACCCCTTTGGCTTCGGGCTCTCGTACACGAGTTTTGCATATTCCAACCTAACCATCAGCGGCGATCTGCGCTCGGGTGGTGCGGTAGCAGTGACATGCGATGTTGCTAATACTGGCGAGCGCCCCGGCGACGAGGTGGTGCAGCTCTACATTCAAGATGAATATGCCTGCGTTCCGCGTCCGGTCAAAGAGCTAAAGGGTTTCCGGCGCATTTCGCTGGAGCCGGGCCAATCCGCGCGGGTCACGTTTACGATTACCCCTGAGCACCTGGCATATTACGATGAGGCAATGCGCCTGATCGTGGAGCCTGGTTCCATCCGCGTGGGAGTTGGCGGCAGTTCCGAGGATCTGCGACTGATGTCAGCATTCAACGTGGCGGAGAAGATCGAAGTCGCTCAGCGATCGACACAGATTATTGGCCAGGCGGAAATACAGGACTAGCCCTACTGCTCTGCATTTTCACCCGGCTGTGCTTCGTCGTCTCTTAGCCAGAGAGATATATCTGAGGGCTGCATCGTCCTTTGGACCACGCTCATCAACTGGCTGCTCAAGTCTTCCAGCACGATACCCTGGCGCACTGTGGCGGCGAAATTTTGCAGCGTTTCCTGTGCATTGTACCGCTGACGGTAGAAACGCCGGTCGATCACATTTTGAATCCAGCGGCGCAGCGGATCGAATACCGCCGCAATCGCCAGGGTAGATACCACGATGGCCAGGGTAGAGCGCCCCGTTTCGCCGGTGAGGACACGGAAAAGCTGTTGCAACGCGACTACGCTGCCGAAATAGAGCAGCGCGAGCACAGCCGTCAGCAAACCATACACCAGCGTTCGCCGTATGATCACGTCGATGTCGTACAGGCGGTAGCGCAGGATGCCAATGCCAATTGTCGCCGGAATAATTAGCATCAGCAGATTGCTCAAGTCGCCTCCCAGGCCGGTTTCCATGACCGCCTCCTCGGGCTGTATTGATGTGAAAAATACAATCGCATAATCGAGGAGCAGCCAGATCGCCAGGCCAGCTACAAACCACTTGATCTGCGCGCGCTCAGTTGCATCTGAGATGCGAATATAGCGGTAGATCTGGCTGAGCAGGATCAGGGGGAAGGCTGTTAAAACCCAGGAGAAGAACTGGTACACCGCGTTCATTTGTTCCCCAGAAATGGCGTCATAATAAGCTAGCACAACCGCGCCCTGCAAGGCCAGGTGGAGCAGTGCAACCGCACCCATAACCCAGCGTGTCCAGCGCGGAACACCCGTGCCATTAGGGAACAAATACAAGAACAGCAAAAAGGCCGGCCACAGAAGAGCACCCACCTCTACATAGTGCAGGGCAATACGCGTAACAATAGAAAACTCCCATAACATGCCGGTGGGCACGAACAACAATACGAATGCAGTGAACCAGTGGAACCACTGCCGCCGGGCCTTCATCAGGATGAGAACCGCGACGGCGGAAAACCCCAGCGTGATCACCGTGTACAGCGCGATCTTGTACAGTGCATACGTGCGCAGGTGCATTCCTCGATCGGCCGCCCAATTCGCCACGATTGCATTGCTTGCCCATTCTTCACCACCAACAATAAGCGTAGACACCTCGAGACTGGTCACACGCTGATAGTACGCTGGGATGCTGGCAAACGAAATGACGATTACGCTGGCGACGTACACGATGAGCAAGCCGCACAAAACCCGAAGAATACGGTTCTGGCGGCTCTCTTGCCTTTTTTGCATGGTCCCTTCTGCGAATTCAGTCACTCCACGCAGCCTTCTCCATAGCAATGATCGGGGTTCGTTCACCACCGTACAACAATCTTAGCGACTTTGGTAAAGCAAACCGTTACGGGCATCGTTACCGTGCCGAAATCCATGGGTGATTCTTCTGTCCGCACCAGAAATAATACTTGACTTTTTAAATCAAGGTTACTATAGTACATAGAATAAATGTACTATTTATACCAATTTTATATAATAACCATTTCCCAGTCCACCTTCTCCCAGGGAGAATTAGAAAGATCACCAGCAGCGGGGTCGCGATCCTCACATACTACCCCATGCAGGCATAAAGGAACGAACCATGAAAACCACTTTCAACACTTCTACCAACATTTCAATCGATGATTTGCGCGCCTCTGTTCGCGGGCAGGTGATTGCCCCCAGTGACGCCGGATACGACGACGCACGAACCGTGTTCTATGGCGGGTACGACCGCCACCCGGCGGTGATTGTGCGGGCAGCGGATGTACAAGACGTGGTAAAGGTCGTGAACCTGGCGCGGGAATCCGGTGCAGAGCTGGCGGTCCGTGGCGGCGGGCACAGCTTAGCGGGGCACAGCGTTTCAGAGGGCGGAATCGTGCTGGACCTGCGCGAACTGCGGGGGCTGGAAATCGATCCGGCGAACCGAACCACCTGGGCCGAGGCAGGCTGGACGGCAGGTGAGCTGGGTGAAAAGCTGGGCGAGCACGGCCTGGTGCTTGGGTTTGGCGATACGGGCTCAGTGGGCATCAGCGGGATCACTCTGGGCGGCGGCGTGGGCTTTCTCTCGCGCAAGTACGGCCTCACCATCGACAACCTGATCGCCGCCGATATCGTCACCGCCGATGGGCAGGTGCTGCGCGCCAGCGCGGACTCTCATCCCGATCTATTTTGGGCAATCCGCGGCGGCGGGGGGAATTTTGGCGTCGTCACCCGCTTCCAATACCGGGTGCAAGCGCTGCCATCCATCGTCGGTGGCATGATCTTCCTGCCCGCTACGCCCGAGACGATCACCGGGTTTATCGAAGCGGCAGAAGCTGCCCCTGAGGAGCTTTCGACCATTGCCAACGTGATGCCTGCGCCGCCCATGCCGTTTGTGCCGAAGGAGGCACACGGGAAGATGATCATCATGGGCATGATGGCTTACGCTGGTGATGCAGAAGCGGGGCAGCAGGCGCTTGCGCCCTTCCGCGCGCTGGCAAAGCCCTACGCCGATATGCTGCGGCCCATGCGCTACGCAGAAATGTTCCCGCACGAAGAAGGTGGCGACTATCACCCCACCGCGGTGGCAATCAATATCTTCGTGGACAAAATCGACCGCGCAGATGCGGAGACAATTCTCCACTTCCTGAACGAAACGGATTCCCCGATGCGGGTAGCGCAGCTGCGCGTGCTCGGCGGCGCAATTGCCCGCGTGCCCGCGGATGCTACTGCCTATGCGCACCGGCGGGCGAAGATCATGGTCAACCTGGCTGCTTTCTACATGGGCGCGGATGATCGCCCCAAACGCGAGGCCTGGGTGGCAGAGTTCGCCGCCGCGCTCAACCAGGGCAACGACGGCGCATACGTGAACTTCGTGGGCGATGAAGGCGAGAAGCGCGTTCGCGCCGCCTACCCCAACGGCACGTGGAACCGGCTGGCGGAGATCAAAGCGCGCTATGACCCCAACAACCTGTTCCGGCTCAACCAGAACATTGCACCAGCGGCGCACAAAACACACTAAGAATCTATCCCAAAATTATTTTTGTGTTTGTGGTGGGGGGGGGG
>JAEYTI010000007.1 GCA_023434145.1 Chloroflexota bacterium
TATATTAATATTTTGTTGTATGTTTTTTTGCGCCCAACTCGTTTGGCCACACAAAACGATCCAACAAAGTATTAATAGCTTTTTACTTCAAACTCCCCAGCAGAATCCCGCCAATAGTGGCGAACACGCAGCCGATCAGAGTGAGCAGGGCGGCGCGCGATTTGGGGTGTGGATCGTGCAGCAGGTAAACACCGATTAGGCCGTTGACCACTACCCCAAGCTGAGAAATGGTGAAGCCGCGCCCCGCGCCCAGCGCATCGACCAGCAGCAGCATGCCATAGTTTCCGATGCCCCATAATAGGCCGGTTGCCAGCACACGCAGCGTATCGCTGCGGCTGTTGAGTTGGATGGGCTGTTGCGTCATGGCCACCAGGATCAGGCTGCCCGCGAAAATGCCCACCGAGAGTGGGAAGGTGGTTACCCACAGCGATGCAGCCGAGATCTGGATGGGGATAAAGTAGCTGCCCCACAGCACACCTGCGCCGAGCGCGCTAAGCAGACCCACCAGAAAACTGGCGCCCGCGGTGCTCTGCCCGCCAAAACCCTTGGCAAAAATAATCATCAGGACCCCGGCAAGGTTCACCAGCAGGGCCAGCCCCAGCAGGATGCGCGTTTGCGGCGTACCCTCCAGCAGTTCACCGAACAGCAGCGCGCCCCACAAAATGCTGACGATGACGTTGACCGGCGCCCAGATGCCAAACGCGCGCGCCATGCCTAAGCGGTTGGTGGCGGTGAACGCCAGAAACCCGCTGACAGACCATACCAGCCCGCCGGCAAAAGGCAGCCAGAACACCGGCCAGGTAAGGCCCTGAAACCCCTGCATCACCGCTACAATGGAGGCTAGTGCGAGGTTGGCCGCGGCTACGTAGAAGGTTTTGATCTGCTGATTGCGGAATACCACATTCTGCGAGGGGGCCAGCCACGTTCCCCAGGCAAAGACGGTTACCAACGCGTACAGAACGCCGGCCATTGCAGCCCTCCTGATGGTGATTTACAAAGGATCATCCGAAAATGATTTGTGTTGGTTATTTGCGCAGCTGCGCAAATAACCAACACAAATCATTTTCGGAATGGTATTAATTATAAGGGCGATGCACGGATTTCAATGAAGGCTGCTTAGTCGGCTCCGCTTCGGTGGAAGTTGCCTCGGCCGGTTCCCCATAATATCCGGGCATGCGCTGAGCCGACGAGATCGTATACAACCACGCCCGAATTGGCCGTATTGACGATGATCTCCAGCTCTGGGTCGGAGTCGATGTTGGCCAGGGTTGGGGTTGCCATTGCGCCGTTCCACGTCCGCGAGGCAGCGTAGGCCATCGGCAGGTCGATTTCTTTCATCACCGTCCCATCAGCGCGAAGCAGGTGCAGCTTGCCGGTCTTGTTGGAGCCCTTTTGTGTCCATGATGTAAAGATTACCTCGGCGCCGCCATCGTTCTCGATATCGACGATGACCGGCTCCGATGCAAAGCGTATCACGCCCTCACCGGCTTTGGTGACGGCGTAAGGCCACGAGCCATGTTCGGTCTTGTCGAGCCAGAAGGCGTGCATGCGGCCATCGTAGGAAGCAAAGAGGATTTCTTTCTTGCCATCGCCATCCAGATCCGCGACTGCCGGGTTGGATTGGACCGACTCGATCACGTTGTAGTCTTCGCTGAGCGGAGCGCCGGTATCGACTGGCGCCTGCGACCAGTCGTATCCGCTGGCTTGAAAGCGGGTGCGGTCGGCATTGAAGATGAACACCGCCGTGTACTGGCTGGGATACCCTTCAATACAGTTATACATATTGCCCGTAACAACCACTTCGCGCTTGCCATCGCCGTTCACGTCGGTAAGTACGGCAGGCCCATCCGCAAAGTTGGTGCGGTAACTTTCGGCGCGCACGCCATCGCAGTTACCCCAGCCGCGCTTCTCAACCGCCAGGTTCTCCCAAATACCCACCTGGCCCCAGTACTGCCTTTTGGGATAGATGGAGGTGTTCACCGGCAGCAGCGAGCCGTCGGGGTTGTACCCGTTGATGTAGTGAACATCGGAGGGTACGATCAGTTCCAGCCGCGAGTCGCCGGTGATATTGGCCGCGGCCAGGTTGGCGTTGTAGACTCCCCTCGCGTAGCCGTTTGGCTGTTTAATATTGGCCTCTGAAAGCTGCGGCCAGCCGGCGCGGGTGTTACCATTGGCGTCGAGCACCCAGGTGTTGGTAGCGCTGCCGCTCGCCCGGGTAACAACCACTTCCAGGGCGCTGTTGTTGCCATCCAGGTCGGCGACGAGCAGCCCGCGCAGTTCGTTGTCGGTGCCAGCCGGCTGGCGCTGCCATTTTAGCGTGCCATTCAGGTTATAGACGGTCACCAGCCCGCCGCTCTGGGCAATCACAATTTCTTGCACACCATTCCGGTCGAGATCCGCCACCACGATGCCGGGCCAGGTGCGGTTGGCTGTGCTGGTGGTGCGCCACAGCACAGCGCCCGTGCTGCCGTTGAGGGCTACGAGCGAATAGGCAGATGCGATGACTTCATTGACGCCGTCGCCGTTCACGTCCGCTACGGCAGGCGAGGAGTACCACCCGGTATCGCACCACGAGCTGTAGCATCCGCCATGCTGCCATTTGAGCAGAATATCGACTTTGACGCTAGACCGGATTAGTGGAAGGTATACGGAGTTTTCTGTTTGGCCCTGGGTAGGCACTGGTGCCGCGCAGAAAATGAGAAAGAAGACAAGGAGGGGAGTAATAATTTTTTGTAACATAAACCATCATATCATTGTTGATTCCTCTATAGAATTTACAGTCATGAAAGGGGTGTATTTCAGTTTTGTGGTAGCAGTCTGGTGATGCTGAGCATCACC
>JAEYTI010000029.1 GCA_023434145.1 Chloroflexota bacterium
GTCTGTTTCCGCGCGCAAAAACTCAGGACTGGTTTTCCACATTCGGCGTGGGTTATAATCGCTGTGTTATCGATACGTAGCGTTCCAACACCTGCACAGGACACTTCGACTCATGCCCTTTCGAATCCGTATTCTGCTCCCCATTTTACTGTTTTCCATTGCGCTGCTGGTCGCGTGCGCCCCTCAGCAGATCGCGGCTGCGCCTTCTGGCCCGGCGCTCACCCAAACCTTCGATGCCGCGCTCACCCTGGCGGTGCAGTCGTTCCCCACGGCAACCGCAACGCCCACCATTACCGCCACGCCTGAACCCACCAGCACCCCCACCCTGCCCCCGCCAACCCCCACGGTTCCGCGCACGCCTTCGCCGCTGCCGCCGGTCTTTACTTCTTCCATATTATCCACAGAAGCACAGCCGCGCACCTATATTGAGGATACCTGCCAGTACCTGAAGGCCCGCTGGGACCCAAACAACAGCGCGCCCGGCACCGTGGTGATGGTGCTCATGTATCACTCGATCACTGAGGATTACAACCCCATCACTTATGACTCGCAGGTACACCACTCTGACCTGGTGATGACGTTGGAACACGCCCACGAGGTCGGTTTTGAGACGATCACCGCCGGGCAGCTTGCCGATTTTCTCGACACCAACGCGCGCATTCCGCGCCGCTCACTGCTGCTGATTGTGGATGACCGCAAGCGCAAGGAATTCTATGAGGAGCACTTCGGCAAGTACCTGGATATGTGGGGCTGGAAGATCACCAACGCGTGGATCTCGGCCAAAGATACGCCAGAATACTTGTGGCAGGAAAACCAGGAAATTGTACGCAAAGGCTGGGTAGACGTGCAGGCGCACGGCGTGGTGCACAACACCCCCATCAGCATCGGCTCCCCGGATGATTACATCCGTGGCGAGCTGTACGGATCGATCGAAGCGATTGAGAAGTACCACGGCACGCGGCCGGTGGGCTTTATCTGGCCCGGCGGTGGGTTTACCAAACGCGCGGTTGAGCTGGCGCGTGAAGCCGGATACCGCGTAGGCTTCACCACCAACCCGCGCGGCCCCATCATGTACAACTGGGTTCCCCAGGCCGATGAAGTCAGCCCGGCGCACCCGCTGTGGCTGCCCGAGACCCCCGCTGGTGACGCGCGCATGACCCTCCCCCGCTACTGGAGCAACGACGCTGCCTACCGCATCGATGATGTGATTGCCATTGGCGATGCGGCCATCGCCGAGGCCGAAAAGACACGCGCTGCCGAGCTGGATTACTACGACGTCATGTGCGCTCCAAAGTTGGGCCCCATCCCAACGCTGATCCCATAATGCCTTTGCGCTTGTGGGTGATGGGCCGGTCCTTGTTTCACCCATTACCTACCAGAACAAACAAACGTGAAAGGCGGGCTGTGCCCGCCTTAAGAATAATAAAGGGGAGTTTTTGTCGCACTTCGTGCGACAAAAACTCCCGATCTTCCTTTTTTAAAGGCACCCGTAGGGCGCGATTCATTTACCACGGTTATACCCAGAGACCCAACTAATCTGTTGGGTATAACAAGGCTTCTTTACGCTATAATTAAACGAAATGTCCGAAAACTGTCCTTTTTGCCGCATCATTGCGAGAGAAATATCCGCAAAGATCATCTACCAGGATGAGCTGGTAACCGCCTTTGAAGACACCCAGCCCGCCGCGCCTGTTCACGTGCTGATCGTGCCAAACCGCCACATCACTTCGCTCAATCGCATCAGCCCAGAAGACGAGGGCATGCTCGGGCGGCTGCTCGTCACCGCGCGCAAGCTGGCGGAACAGTACAACGTCAGCCAGGAGGGCTACCGGTTGCAAATCAACACCGGCGCAGATGCTGGACAGACCGTTTTTCACCTTCACTTACACCTGCTAGGGGGCAAGCAGCTTCCCGCGTTCACCCGCTGACCCGGCAGTAAATCTGGAATCGAGGACGCTTGGCAAAACCTACCTCCGCCCGCTTCGCCGTGCTAATGCTGCTGATCTTTGCAGCGGCGTTGGTGGCTGGCTGCACCCGCAGCGCCGCCGGAGCGCAGCCCTGGCGAGCGGCCTCTGGCGAAAATGAGATTCCCGTGTTCCCCGGCGATTCGACTCCCCGCCCGGCCATTGTCACCGGGCCAGGAAATACTGGGAACAACAATACCCCCACCCCCGACCCAGTCAAGGTGCTCCCTACGCCGCACCTGGAGGAAGAGACGTACGTGGTGCGTCCGAACGACTCGTTAGGCGTGATCGCGCAACGCTACGGCGTCGCCCTCAACAGTCTCATTGAAGCGAACGAACTGACCAACCCCAACCTGCTGGAAGTGGGGCAGGTGCTTATCATCCCCGCTGCCGAACTGCTGCCCACCGGACCCGACGTGAAAATTGTGCCCGACTCCGAGCTGGTATACGGGCCTTCTACCGTCTCCTTCGACGTGCGCGCGTTTATCAACGAGCAAAACGGCTATCTCAACCACTACAGCGAAGAACTGGATGGACGGACAGCATACGGCGCAGATATTGTGCTGCGCGTGGCCCAAGAATACTCGGTCAACCCGCGCTTGCTGCTGGCAGTGCTGGAATACCGCTCCGGTTGGGTGACCAACCCCGGTCCCAGCGAAGAGAGCATGACCTACCCCATCCTGTACTTCGATGCCCGCCGCCAGGGTCTCTACCGCCAGCTTGCCTGGGCCGCCAACAACCTCAATCGCGGGTACTACCTATGGCGGGTGAACGCCATTGGCAGTTGGATCTTGCAAGACGGCAGTGTGGTGCCAATTGCGCCCACGCTGAACGCAGGCACGGTGGGTGTGCAGCACTTCTTCAGCCTGCTGCTCGGCAAAACCGAGTGGGAACAGGCAGTTGGCGAAGATGGTTTGCTGGAACGCTACACGCGCATGTTTGGCTACCCCTTTCGCTACGCATTCGAGCCAATGATCCCCTCAGGCCTGACTCAGCCAGAAATGCAGCTTCCCTTCGAGCCGGGTGATGTATGGTCCTTCACCGGCGGACCGCATGGCGGCTGGGCTGATGGCTCTGCGTGGGCCGCGATTGACTTCGCTCCTCCCGGCCCCGCCCTCGGCTGCGTACGTAATGATGCCTGGGTGGTTGCCGTGGCAGATGGCATGATCGTCCGTACCGGAACCGGCACAGTGGTGCAAGATCTGGATGGCGACGGGTTCGAACAGACCGGTTGGAGCGTGCTCTACATGCACGTAGAAAGCCGAGAGCGCGTGCAGCCGGGCACGTTCGTTCACGCCGGCGAGCGAATCGGGCACGCTTCTTGCGAGGGTGGCATTTCAACCGGCACGCACCTGCACCTCGCCCGGCGGTATAATGGAGAGTGGATCCCCGCGGATGCGGAACTACCGTTCAACCTGGATGGTTGGGTATCTGAAGGCGATGGCAGCGGGTATGAATATAACGGTTATCTGGTGAAAAATGGAGCTGTGGTGGAAGCCTGGGAAGGTCGACGTGACGAAAACCAGATCAGCCGCTAGGGGGCAGCCGCTCTCCACGCGGAAATTTGCCATCAGCGCCATTGTGCTGATATGGATGCTGGTTTCGCTGGCATGCACCGGCGGGTTTATCACCACCGGCGAGCTGACCCAGACGGCCCAATCCCCGCAGGAAGCCGTACCCACAATGACTTCCTTTGTGCTGGAAACGGCTGTGTTGAGCAACCAGCAGCCGGTGGCAACCGAAACGCCCACCATTCCCCCGGCGATTGGCGGCGGCATCAGCGACCCGCTGCCCATTGTAACGGTCATGGGCACCGCTGATCCTGCGGCTGAAACCCCCGTTCCCGAGCAGCCCACCCCAACCACCGATACCACCAAGAACCCGCCTATTCTTTACTACACGCAGGCCGGTGACACGCTCCAGGGCTTAGCGGCGCGCTTCAACGTCGATCCAGCAGAGATCATTTCGCCCGAATACCCCATTCCAGAGGAAGGGTTGTTCGATCCCAGTGTGCTGCTGCTGATCCCAAGGCGGCTCGGCGACGTGGTTGGTGATAAACCGATCATCCCCGACAGCGAGATTGTCTACTCTCCCTCCGCGCTCGATTTTGACATGCAGCAGTTCATTCAGGATGCTGGCGGCTATCTGAAAACTTACCAGGAATGGCGTGTTACCGGCTGGCACAACGGCGGGCAGGTGATCGAACGCGTAGCGATCGAGAATTCGATCAATCCGCGCCTGCTGCTGGCAGTTTTGGATACTCAAAGCCACTGGGTATCCGGGCAGCCCGCCAACCTCGCCCAGACAGACTACCCCATGGGCTGGCTTGTGCCGGAGAAGGAAAAAAGAACCCTCTATTACCAGCTTTCGTGGGCCGTGCAGCAGTTAAACATCGGCTACTACGGCTGGCGTTCTGGCACCGTCACCGAACTGGTATTTCCCAATGGCGAAAAGGTGCGCCTTGCGCCCGAACTGAACGCAGGTTCCGTCTCGCTCATGTACCTGTTCTCCAAACTGTACGACCAGCCGCAGTGGGCCGGCATGATCTACGGACCAGATGGCGTACTGGCGCGCTATGAAAACATGTTTGGCAGCTCTTGGGTTCGGGCGCAGTCGGTCGAACCGCTGTTTCCCGCCACACTCACGCAGCCGCCGCTCGAACTGCCCTACCTGCCGGGCCGCATCTGGAGCCTGACCGGCGGTCCGCATTCCGCCTGGGGACCGAATGGCGCGCGCGCCGCGCTCGATTTTGCTCCCTCCACCACCGTGCACGGCTGCTACCAATCAGACGAGTGGGTTACCGCTGTCTCATCCGGGCTGGTGGTGCGTGAAGATACCGGCGTGATCGTGCTCGACCTGGACGGCGATGGATACGAGCAAACCGGCTGGGCAATCCTTTATCTACACGTCGCCACCAAGGACCGCATCCGCCCGGGTACCTGGGTCAATCTAAACGATACCCTGGGCCACCCATCCTGCGAAGGCGGTTCTGCCACCGGCACCCACGTGCACATTGCGCGCAAATACAACGGCGAGTGGATCTTATCTGATGGGCCGATGCCCTTTGTACTCAGTGGATGGCGCTCCCACGCTGATCCGCAAAATTACAAAGGCACGATGACCAAAGATGACAAAACGGTCTACTCTTCGGACGTAGGCTCATACGAATCGCTCATCACACGCCCGCGCACCTCGCCATAGATCTGGCAGATGGGCTTTTTTTTGTGAGAGAGAGGCAAAGGATAGGCTTGCCTCTCTCTCACAAAAAAGCCCAGTAGATATGAAGTGATTAAATCCGAGTAAATTTGTGATGATCGATCCGGCGGCGCAAAAAACGTCCGCTACCATATCGGGTATAATTCACCCGAAATCTTTATCGCTCATTATGTGTTTCCATGCGTTTCCAAAAACACACGGAAACCCCAAAAGAACCCTTCTTTTACCGTTAACTTTGTCCGGGCTTGCCCGGGGATGTTTGTGTGCCATTCTATGCCTCAGCGTTACCGTCCCGCGCGACAGACCATTCTGCATATCCTAATGCTCGCCGCTGTGATACTTTCCAGCGGCTGTATTGCCGAACCGCCTGCCGGTGATCCAATTCCGGGCACGCCGACTCCAATTCCCACGCCTACGCTGCCCCTACCCACACCCGAAGCTACCCGACCGATCTTCCAGCCTGGAGAAATCGTTGACTACACCGCGCAGACCGGCGACTCGCTAAAGGCGCTGGCGGCGCGCTTCAACACCACCATCGAAGAGATCCGGATGGCAAACCCCATCATCCCCGATTCAGCCACCACCATGCCGCCGGGCATGCCGATGAAGATCCCGATCTACTACCGCCCTCTGTGGGGCACGCCCTATCAGATCATCCCAGATAGCCTGTATATCAACGGTCCGGCGCAGATCGGGTTCGATACCTCTGCCTTCGTCGATGCGCAGCCCGGCTGGTTGAAAAACTACGTGGCCTACGCGGGGGATAAAAACCGGCGCGGCGGCGAGATGATCGACTACGTAGCGACCAACTACTCGGTCAGCCCGCGGCTGCTGCTCGCCATTGCCGAGTACCAAACCGGGGCACTCTCCAACCCGGTGATGCCAGAGGAATCAAGTCGCTACCCGCTGGGGTTGCGCGACTACCACAGTGAAGGCCTGTACCGACAGCTCGCCTGGGCCGCGGACACGCTCAACAAGGGGTACTATCTGCATCGCGAGGGCAAGTTGCTTGCCTTTGAGCATATCGATAGGCGGTTAGAGCGGCCCGATCCCTGGCAGAATGCCGCCACCGCCGCGATTCAGTACTACTACTCGCGCACGCTTGACGGAGATGCGTATACGCGCGCGGTTTCCTCAGTGGGGCTCGCGCAAACGTATTCCCTTTTGTTTGGCGACCCGTGGGACCCGTCGATCCAGGCGCATATCCCCGGCTCGCTATACCAGCCAGAAATGCGCTTGCCTTTCCAGCCCGGCTTTAGTTGGGCGTACACTGGCGGCCCTCACTCCGCCTGGGGTGAAGAAGATATGCCCCTCGCCGCGATCGACTTTGCACCACCATCCGTGGTGGGCGGCTGCACCAAGACCACCGAATGGTCTACTGCCGTAGCGGATGGCGTAATCTCACGCACCGGTTTTGGTATTGCGGTCCTCGACCTGGACGGCGACGGCGATGAACGCACGGGCTGGTCGGTGTTCTACCTGCATCTCGAAACCACGTCGATTCCCCGCGTGGGCACGCAGCTTCGCGCCGGTGATCCGATTGGTCACCCCTCCTGTGATGGCGGAAAATCGACCGGCACGCACGTGCACATCGCGCGCAAATACAACGGCGAGTGGATGCTAGCGGGTGGGGTTCTCGCTTTCAACATGGAAGGCTGGGTGGCGCAGAACGGAAGCGCCCCCTACCAGGGCACACTGTACCGCAATGGCAAAACCGTGTTTGCCTGCACCTGCTCCGATGCCGCCAGCCAAATACAGTCGTTTGGGCCGTTGACCACAGGCCCCTGACGTAAAAAGCAGGAAGGGGCAGCTCTCGGCTGCCCCTTCCTGCTTTTTACTCAAAACGATCAAACCTGTTCCGCTTCTCTAACCACGATGCGGTGCTCGACTTTGATTTCCTTGCTCAGGCTGCCCGATACCGAGCAGTACTTGGTCTCCGAAAGCTCAACAGCGCGTTCCACCGCCGCTGGGTCAACACCACGCCCGGTAACCACGTACTCCACCACGATGTGGACAAAACGGCGTGGGTGATCTTCTGCCCGCTCGCCCTGTACGTTGATCTCGAATCCGGTTACATCCTGGCGCTTCTTCTGCAAGATCGAAATTACATCCATAGCGGTGCAGCCCGCCAGACCAATCAGCAGCAGTTCCACCGGGCGGAAGCCGTCATTGTCGCCGCCGCTTTCCGACTTTGTCCCCATTGGCAGGGTAAATCCGCTTTCCGCCCAGCCATCAAACGACATCCGGCCCTTCCAAATCGCCTTTGCTTCCATGAACCTGTTCCTCTCCTGGGTTTTATATCTCTGAACATTGGGTTGTTGGGCGATGTACATCGCCCAACAACCCAATGTTCACAATTCTTCGTTTGCGGCGGGCGTGCGAGCCAGCGCCGCGCGGATTTCTTCCACCATATCCTGCTCTCGAACAGCCCCAACAACCGTTCCGGCGCCCATGTTGATTGTAGTCTGCGGCACGCCGGAGACCTCAAATCGGTTCGCCAGCTCGGGGAACTCCATCGCTTCCACCATTTCCGCTTCAACCATTGGGCTTTCCAGCGCGAATTGATGCGCCAGAACCACGGCACGCGGGCAGTACGGGCAGGTAGGCGTGACAAACACCATCAAGTGCACCGGCGTGGTCAGTGAATGCAAAAATTCCCGCGTCTCAGGCGCAAGATTAGATTCACGCCGCGAGACCAGCACCAGATCGTTGACCAGCGAAGTGAACTCGTGCCCCGCCGGAATACCCTTCGCGCGGATGCCATAGTCAATCCGATTGTCCCCTTCAACCCCCAGCATCACAAAGCCCGGTGCTGCGTCGATCTTATACTGTTCTGCCAGTTCCGAGTCCACATCAATATCCCTCACCTGCAGAGTCAGCAGATCGGAAAGGGCGCAAACCTCAGCGAGCAAATCGGCAGTATCCTGGCTGTAAGGAGCGCTGTCTGTATCAGCAGAGCCAAAGAACAGCACCTCTACCGGGTGCGTCAACCCCGCGAATAATTCGCGAACCTGCTTCTCAACGGTCTCATTCAGCAGTTTGGTCACTCTTGAAATCCTCCAGGTTCAGGCGGGCATACAGCCGCCGCTTCACGTCGCCCGGCATGGGCGTATCTCCGGCGGTTTCGTGGTAGAGCTCGATGGTCTTGCGCAGCGTATCCACCACCACCCGGCAGCGGACGCAGCCCTTCATATGCCGTTCGATCTCGGTGCACAGATCCGGATCGAGCACGCCATCTACATATTCACCCAGGGAAGAGAGCAGGTGTGAGCAGCTCTCGTGTTTATTTTCGTTCATTGTTCCGATTTCTCCCGCAGCCGCTCGGCAAAATACCCAGACAGCTCTTCGCGCAGCTTCAATCGCGCCCTGAGCAAGCGAGTCTTTACGACTGCCTCACTCACATCCAGCGTCTCGGCGGTTTCGCGCACCGATAGGCCTTCCACGTCGCGCAGCACAAACACAGCCCGCAACGCCGGCGATAATCGACCCATTGCTTTATCCAGGAACTTTCGCGCCTCGGCGCTCATCAAATCGCCTTCCGGCAGGCAGCACCAGTCCACAATCTCCATCGGTTGATCCTGGCCCTCCTCATCCTCGCTGCCGGTTTCGATGGAGACGTGCGTGCCTTTGCGCTTGCGCACCATCATCAACGCCTCATTAACCGCAATGCGGTACAGCCACGTGGAAAGGCTGGAACGACCTTCAAAATCGGGAATAGCACGCAGGGCCTTGATAAAGGTCTCCTGGAGCACATCCTCAGCGTCCTGTTCATCATTGAGGATCTTCAACCCGAGGCGGTAGATCCGATCCGAGTAGGTTTCGACGAGTTTCGCAAACTCCGCGCGGTCGCCGGCTTTCAGGCGGTCAATAGACACTGTCTCTGTGCCAGAGGCGCCGTCACTGTCAACGTTCTGTTTCATTAGATGCGCACCAACTCTAGAAGTGACATTGCAGGAGAAATGGCTGTAGCGACCGCATTATGAAAGCGGCCAGGTGGGCATTACGTCCAGGTTCAACGCATCGTGCTGGCCCAAGACGTGGCGGTAATATCCCGCCGCGGCGATCATTGCGGCGTTATCGGTGCAATAGGCAAAAGCAGGGATATGCACGGGGAACTCGGTCTGCGCCAGGAAAGCCTCACGCAGGGCTTTGTTCGCTGAGACTCCCCCCGCCACAAGGATCTGCTTTGCGTTGAAAGCGCGTGCGGCAGCAATTGTCTTGCTCACCAGCACGTCCACCACAGCCGCCTGGAAGCTGGCAGCCATGTCCTCGGTGCTCACCGTGCGCCCGCTGGTCTCCAATTCTTTGACCAAGCGCAGCACGGATGTTTTCAGCCCGCTGAACGAGAAGTTCCACGTGCCTTCCAGCCGGGCACGCGGGAAGTTGACCGCCTGCGGATTGCCGTTCATCGCTACTTTCTGAATGGAAGGCCCGCCGGGATACGGCAGGTTGAGCAGCCGCGCCACCTTATCGAACGCTTCACCCGCCGCGTCATCAAGGGTCTGCCCCAGGCGCTTATAGGTCAGGTGATCGGTCATCAGGTTCAGCTCGGTGTGCCCACCAGAAACCAGCAGCGCCAGCAGCGGGAACTCGGGCTCCGGTGGCGGGTTGGGCGCATCGGCGGGGTAAACCCAGGCGGAGTAGATGTGACCCTCCAGGTGGTTGACCCCCACCAGCGGCAGGTTCGCCGCCAGCGCCATACCCTTGGCCGCATTCATTCCCACCACCAATGACCCGGCAAGCCCCGGCCCTCTTGTAACGGCAATCGCATCCAGCTCTGAAAGCCGCATGTGCGCCTGTTGGAGCGCCTGCTCCACTACCGCGTAAATGGTGCGGATGTGCTGCCGCGAAGCCACCTCCGGGAAGACACCGCCATACTTTGCATGCAGGTCTACCTGCGAGGCGACCACGCTGCTGAGCAGCGCACGCCCGTTCTCAATCACCGCCGCGGCGGTTTCATCGCAGGAGCTTTCAATGCCCAAAACCCGGGCTGGGGGGAAAAATGGTCCGCTCTCGGTCATGTTCACACTCTTTCAACCTGGCCTGTATATTTCAACCATCCCCGAAAGGGATGGTTGAAATATAACTTAAGTTCTCTTCATCTTCAACACCAAATCCATCGGATAGTCCGCGAGCACTTCAAACATGCCATCCTCGCGAAGATACAGGCTGTTCTCCAGGCGCACACCGTAGCCTTTGCTGGGATAATAGAGCCCCGGCTCCATGGTGATCACCACCCCAGGCACCAGCAAGTCATCGGTGGGCGCGGAGGAGGTGTTCAGCGGGCGTTCGTGGATCTTGAGACCGATGCCATGCCCAATGCCGTGCACGTAGCCTTCCATTGTATCGGGCGTGCTCATCACGCTGGGGTGTCCCATGCCCTCAAACAACTCGCAAGCGCGCTGCTGATAGATACCGAAGGGCTGGCCCATTTGTAATTCCTTCACCAGAGTATCATAGGCGACGCGCACCTGCTCGTAGATCTGCTGCACTTCGGCAGGCGCATAGCCCAAACACCACGTGCGGGTAAAGTCGTAGTAATAGCCGCCACCCTGCTCGCAGGGGAAGATATCGAACACAATCGTCTGGCCCAGGCGCATCACGTCGGCCGGGTTACCCGCGGAGTGCGGCACGCCAGCGTCGCGTCCTATGGCAAAGATAGTACCCTCGGGATTATCCGCGCCGAGTTCCGCCAGCCACAGGTTGATCAGCCCCTTCACCCGCCCAATGGTCAGCGGCTCTTCATCCGGGCCGATCAACTGTTCATTCTCGTCTACCGGCCGGCTGGTGAGAAAGTCCTGTACGCGCCCTACTACCTCAGTGGTGATTTTGCCAATCCGCCGGATGCGCTCGATTTCCGCCGCGTCTTTGGTGATCATCGCCGCGCCAAGCACTTTCTGGCCCGGGTCGCCGATAAACTCCAGCTCGGGCATACGACTCTGGAGGTCGGTGAGTGTAGCAAAGGCGGAGCTTAATTCCACCACGCCGTACAGGGCCACCCGCCCGCCGGTAACGCCCAGGTCCTTCAACATCCGCGCATAACGCACCGCATCGACCTTGCCACGGTCGCCGCCCGCTTCCGCAAGCAGATCGCGATAGGGGTAGTTCATAATGCTGCGCGTTTCCAGGCCCGATTTCGCCGCTTCATCGCGCTCCATGGGCCCGTGGAACAGCACCGCCGGCTCGCCGCGCTTCTTGATCACCTCCGCGCGGGTAAGGTGCCCGCCGCCGGTGAGGTAATACATGGCAGGGTTGTGCTGCGCCGGTCCGAGCACCAGCAGCGCGTCAATGTTGTTGGCTTGCATGATTGCGTCGAGATCAGATTTCATGGGATGAAGCGTTCTCCTAAAAGAAGTCATTAATTTTTCCAAGATGATGATCGCGAAGCGATCATCATCTTGGAAAAATTAATGAACGAATAATTTCCACCAGCTTCCCCTCTTCCTCTTCCAGCACCGTGCGTGGATCGAATACCACGCGGTCGCCTTCGATGCGGGCGATGACCGGGGGTTCTGCCGCGCGCAGCTTTGCCAGGAAGCGGTTGGGCTGCTTGACCTCCAGGGCCAGCAGCATTGTGGGCAGCACCTCTTCGGGCAAACTTCCGCCACCCACCGTCGACTGCCCGGCGATTACTTCCCCCGCGCCCAGCAGCTCCGCCCAGCGCCGAGCGCGTTCCGCGGCCTGCACGGGCGTCATGGCGATCATGCGCCAGATAGGGATTTCTCGCTCGGCTTCGTCTTTGAGATAGTGCAGCAGCGTGGCCGAAAGCGCGGCAAGGCACAGCTTATCGGCTCGCACGGCACGCGCCAGTGGATGCTTCTTGAGCTTCGCGATCATGTCAGCGCGCCCCAGGATGATCCCCGCCTGCGGGCCGCCCAGCAGTTTGTCGCCGGAGATGGTCACCAGATCCGCTCCTGCCGCAAGCGATTCCTGCACGGTCGGCTCGTGGGCCAGCCCGTAGCGCGCGGTATCTAGCAGCACGCCCGAGCCGAGGTCGTCCAGCACTGGGATATCGTGGGTGTGCGCCATCCGCACGATCTCAGCCAGTTCCGGCTCCTCAGTAAAGCCCACAATGCGGAAGTTGGAGTGATGGGCGCGCAGCACCAGGGCAACTGGTTCCTCCAGGGCCTCTTCGTAATCGCGCGTATGCACGCGGTTGGTCGCGCCAACCTCTACCAGCACCGCGCCAGATTGGCGCATCACGTCTGGTATGCGAAAGCCGCCGCCGATCTCGACAAGCTGCGTGCGCGAGATCACCACGCGCTTGCGTTTTGCCAGCGCGGTGAGTGCCAGCAGCAGCGCAGAAGCGTTGTTGTTAACCACCAGCGCGGCTTCTGCTCCGGTGAGCCGCTGCAGCAACGCCTCGGCGTGCACCAGCCGCGACCCGCGCGCGCCGCGCTCCAGGTCGAACTCCAGGTTGGTGTACCCCTGGGCAGCGGTCGTCATCGCCTGCACTGCGGCACGGCTGAGCGGGGCGCGCCCCAGGTTGGTATGCAAAATCACCCCGGTGGCATTGATCACCGGCACCAGGCTGGGTTTCGTCCACTCCGCCAGCAAATCTGCCGCGGCAGCGAGCACTTCATCCGGTGCGGGCGCAGGGGCTTTGCCAGTACGCACCCGCTCGCGGAAATTGGCAAGCGCGGCGCGCAGCGCATCCGTCACCAACTGCCTGCCGTTCGCGGAAATCAGATCCGCGGCATGTTCAGACTTCAAAAGCTGGTCAATCGAAGGCAGTCCGCGTAAGGAGGCCACACCAGGAGCGGCGACTCCTGCGGCACGCGGATCAGATGGCCCAGGATCCGCCAGCCGCCCACGGGATCGATCAGGCATATTCATCTTCTTCTTCGTCATCCGGGTCATCGTCAGGGTCAGCTTCGCCTTCCGCTGTTTCAGGCGGCTGCGAGGGCTGCCACGCGCTGCGCTCGCCCAGGCGGAGCAGCACTTCCACTAACATCAGCCCGGCGGCGAGCATCACCGCCAGCCCTGAGTTGAGCACGCGGCCCAACTGGAGCCATGCCAGCAAGGAAACGAACACACCTACCCACACCGCCTCGCGAACGACCACGCTGTTATCCACCGGCGGGGTGGTTGGGAAGCGGCGGTTGAGAAAGTAGATCACTGGCAGGGCTATCCCGCTGAAAGCCAACGTGAGCAAGAAGAAGAACAGCCAGCGCGCGCCGGGTTCCGGTTCCATCCGGTCAATCACGAAATACAGTCCGCCCCAGCCGAGCACGCACAGGATGAAACTCACCCATAGAAAGCTGATAAACGGTTGTAAGCGTTGACTCATCATGCGCGCTCCCTCGGGAGTAATTATATCAGTGAACAGCATTGGGATCACCTTACCGCCTCATCATATCAATAACTGCCGTGCAACTGCTGTGCCAGATAGAGAAAGGCATCGCCGGGAACAATTTTGTGTACATGAACGTATTACAGTTTAGCGAATTCGCAAAATAAAGGATATAACCATGGCAATAAATGGCCTATGTATACGCATGCAATTGAAAAGGCTGCCTGTCGCATTGATATTGCTTGCCCTGTCAGTTGTGTCTGCTGCCTGTGCCGCACCAACCCAGATTTTTGATCTTGTACCAACCGCAACGGCGGAGCCTGACGTGCCTGCCACCTCAACGCTGCCTCTTGCTCCGAGTGTCACCTCCACCCTTTCGGCTACGCCCACGCCGGAGCCTACGGTTCCGGAATACAACGGCCCTACCCCGGCGCCTACATTTGATATATCTCTTGAGACGATTTCGTTCGGTGATCTTACGATAGAAGAAACAAAGCTTGGCCCGGTAACAGACGAAAACAAAACACTTTACAACGTTTCTGTTACCGATATTTTCTACGCGAGAATTCCCCAGGGTGTGTTTGAACGCCATACTCCCGAGTTTGACTATCCGAAGCAACAGGCCGAGGACACAATCCGCGAGGCGTTAAGCGGCTTTGGCTATCAACTAGAAGGCGAATATGGGGCTTACAAGCTGTACCAGGGGGATACCCTATTGAGCGACTCGGTCATTTCAGTTCGCAGTTTCCAGATGAGTCCATCGAAAACCAGTTTTTCGATGCTGGTGCAGTTACAGAACATGCAGGTATGGCTGCTGCAAAAGGATCGCTTCGATCTGTACTTCGATGGCGCTCCACGCACGAGGCCTGCATTTGCTGGGGAGAACCTGTTGACAACGGACATCCAATATACCGAAACCGGCATTCATGCTGTAGTGCTGAGAGAGGATGAGGTGATCTATACCTACCCAAATATCGTGCCCGGCCCGGAAACCTGCCCCATTGACTTTTTCCGTGCCTGGCAGGATCACTGGGTGCTGCAAGTAAATGGAGAGAGTATTATGGATGGAGAGCCAGTTGCGGCAGAGGCCGGGTATGACGTCGCCTTCAACTGGCATCTCATAAACAATAAGCCTGCTTATTTGTTCCAAAAAGGCGATTTGTTCGGCATCTCCTATGATGGAAAGGAACTGCCGCTGACCTATGATTACGTGGAACGCTGGGATTGCATTTACGGTACGCCATTCTATCCCTTTGGCGCGCACGGACGGGATAATCTGCTGACATTCTTTGCACAGCGGGGTGGAAATTGGTACTTCGTCCAGGCAGGAAGCTTCGAGTAGTAAAAAAAGGGGAGAAGCTTAGGGATAGCAGCCTGGTGATGAAGCAGCTACCCCTAAACTAAAATACACCTCTCAACCCGCCGTGTTTGAATAATCAGACTGATTGTGGTATGATTTGATCACAATTGACCTGGTCAGGCGCTGGCGGAACGGACAGCAAAACGCACCGCACAGCCACTCATCCAGAGAGGTGGAGGGACCGGCCCGACGAAACCTCGGCAACCACTGGCAACAGGTTGGTGCCAAATCCGGCAGTAAATGGTAACAGCAGGCTGCTGATACCATTTTCTGGAAGATGAGGTCAAACGCACATGCTCGTTGTGCCTCTCAACTTCCGGAGAGGCATTTTGTTTGTCTCTGATATGGGTCTCAAGGAGTTTTGGTGCAGCGGGTAACACCCACCACACCAAAACTCCTTGAGACCCGACAAAAGACTTGTTTGTCGAATAGCGCTACGACGGGTGATAGAAAAGGGGATTAGAGAAAATATGAAGCAAAAAACCACCAACCGCCGTTATCTGGATGCCCTCAAAGAACGTGTGCTGATCTTTGATGGCGCGATGGGTACCAGCCTGCAAAAACAGAATCTCACCGCTGAGCATTTCGGCGGCGAACAGTACAACGGCTGCAACGACTATCTCGTGGTAAGCTACCCGCAAGCTGTAGAGAATGTGCACCGCTCGTTCCTCGACGTGGGCGTGGACGTGCTGGAGACGGACACCTTCCGCGCCAACCGGCTGACCCTGGGCGAATACGGCCTGGGCGATCGCGTGCGCGAAGTGAACGTCGCCGCCGCCAGCCTGGCCCGCCGCCTGGCAGACGAGTACGCGGAAAAGACCGGGCAGGAGCGCTTTGTCGCCGGGTCCATCGGCCCTTCCGGTAAGCTGCCCTCTATGGATGACCCCGAGCTGTCGAATATAGATTTTGAGGGGCTGGCGGAAATCTTCCGCGAGCAAGCGGTTGCCCTGATCGAAGGCGGCGTAGACCTGCTGCTGATCGAAACCTCGCAGGACATCCTCGAAGTGAAGGCTGCCATCGTTGGCATCCATCGGGCGTTTGAGGAAACCGGCCAATTCCTGCCCATCCAGGCCCAAGTGACGCTCGATACCACCGGGCGCATGCTGTTGGGCACCGATATCACCGCCGTACTGACCATCCTCGAAGGCATGGGCATCGACGCCATCGGGCTCAACTGCTCCACCGGCCCCGATTATATGCGCGAGCCGCTGCGGCTGCTGGGCGAACAGTCTACGCTGCCTGTTTCGTGCATCCCCAACGCCGGGCTGCCGCTGAACGTGGACGGGCAGGCGGTCTACCCGCTGGAGCCGCTGCCCTACGCCGAAACGATGCAGGAGTACGTGGAAAAGTTCAACGTCAACATCGTCGGCGGCTGCTGTGGGACCACCCCCGAGCACCTCAAGCTGCTGATCGAGCGCGTGCGCGGGCACAAGCCCGCCCCCCGCCCCACCACCAGCATCCCGCGGCTGTCCTCCGCCACCCAGGCGATGAACATGCAGCAGGAGCCGGCTCCCTTCCTGATCGGCGAGCGGTTGAACACGCAGGGCAGCGCCAAATTTAAGAAGCTAGTGCTGGCCGAAGACTTTGAAAACATCATGCAAATCGCCGGGCAGCAGACTGAGAGCGGCGCGCACGGGCTGGACCTGTGCGTTGCGCTGACCGAGCGTGCCGACGAAGAATTCCTCATGCGCCGGGCGATCAAGACTCTGGCCCCCTCAGTGCGCGCGCCGCTGGTGTTCGACACCACCGAGCCAGACGTGCTGGAAGCTGCACTGCAAACCTCCCCCGGGCGCAGCATGATCAACTCGGTCAACCTGGAAGCCGGGCCTGGCAAGGCGAAAAAAATTCTGGCGATGGCGAAGCGCTACAACGCCGCCGTGATCGCCCTGACCATCGACGAGCAAGGCATGGCCAAGACCGCCGACCGCAAGGTGGAAGTAGCCCGCCGCATCTATGAGATGGCGGTGAACGAGTTTGGCCTGCGCCCGCAGGATCTTGTCTTCGATGACCTGACCTTCACCCTGGCAACCGGTGACCCCGAGTTCAACAGCTCTGCCATCGAGACTCTGGAAGGCATCCGGCGCATCAAGCAGGAGCTGCCTGGCGTGCTCACCTCGCTGGGGCTGTCCAACGTCTCATTTGGGCTCAGCCCTGCCGCGCGTGCCGTGCTCAACAGCGTGATGCTCTATCATGCCGTGCAGTACGGGTTGGATATGGCGATCGTCAACCCGGCGCACATCACCCCCTACCCCGAGATTTCGGAGGAAGAGCGCCAGATCGCCGAAGACCTGATCTTCTTCCGCCGCCCCGACGCGCTCCAGCGGCTGATTGAGCACTTCGAGCAGAACACCGGCACGCGCGCCGGTAAGACCAACGCCACCGCCGCGGCTTTAGCAGCCATGAGCCCGGAAGAGCGCCTGCACTACCGCATCGTCTACCGCCACAAAGAGGACGTGGAGAGAGACATCGACGAGATCATCCACCGTGAAAATGGCAATGGCAGCAAGCACGAAACAGCCGTCGCCATGCTCAACAACGTGCTGCTGCCCGCCATGAAAGAGGTAGGCGATAAGTTCGGCTCGGGCGAGCTGATCCTGCCGTTTGTGCTCCAGTCCGCCGAGGTGATGAAGAAATCCGTGGCGCACCTGGAGAACTACCTGGAGAAGAAAGCCGGGGTCTCCAAGGGCACACTGGTGCTCGCCACCGTGTATGGCGACGTGCACGACATCGGCAAGAACCTGGTGAAGACCATCCTCTCCAACAACGGCTACCAGGTAATCGACCTGGGCAAGCAGGTGCCCGCCGAGACGATCATCTCCAAGGCGGTGGAGGTCAACGCGGACGCCATCGGCCTGAGCGCGCTGCTGGTCTCCACCAGCAAGCAGATGCCGCTGATTATCAACGAGCTGCACCGCCGCGGTCTGAAGATTCCGGTGATGATCGGCGGGGCGGCAATCAACCGCCGCTTTGGCCGCCGCATCCTGCTCACCGAGAAAGATGAATTCTACGAAGCGGGTGTTTTCTACTGCAAGGACGCCTTCGAGGGTCTTTCCACGATGGACGCTGTCATGAACGAAGCGACCCGCCCGCAGTTGATTGAGCGCATCCGGCGCGAGTCGGAAATGGAGCTAGGCCGCGCCACCGGTGGCAGGGCCCCTGAAGGCGAAACCGCCCCGCAGCGGTCTGAAACGCCGCCCGCCCCGTTCATTCCCAAGGTTCCCGGCTGGGGGCCGCGTATCGTGCGCGAGATGCCGCTGGAGCTGGTCTTCAAGCACCTGCCGATCAACGAGCTGTTCCGCCTCTCGTGGGGTGCAAAAAACACCCACGGCGAAGCGTGGGACAAGCTGCAAGCCGAGTACCGCCAGCGTCTTGATCGCATGACCCGTGAAGCGATCACTGAAGGCTGGCTGAAGCCGCAAGGCGTCTACGGCTACTGGCCCTGCCAGGCCGAAGGCGATGACCTGATTCTCTACACACCAGAGTCGGCAGAATCAGGCAAGCCTGAAGAGCTGCTGCGCTTCCACTTCCCCCGCCAGCAGGGCGGCGACAATCTGTGCCTGGCGGACTACTACGCTCCAGTAGATTCGGGCAAAATCGATGTTGTCGCACTGCAAATTGTGACCGTTGGCCGCGCCGCGACCGACCGGTTCGAGCGGCTGCAGGAAGCGGGAGATTACACCGAAGCCTACTTCACCCACGGCCTGGGCGTGCAGACTGCCGAAGCTACCGCCGACTACCTGCATAACCACATCCGCCGCGAGCTAGGGCTGGAAGGCGAGCAAGGCAAGCGCTACTCGTGGGGCTACCCGGCCATCCCCGAGCTGGATGATCACGCCAAGGTGTTCCGCCTGCTGCCCGCAGAGCAGGAGCTGGGTATGGAGCTAACCTCGGCCTACCAGCTTGTGCCGGAACAGTCCACCGCTGCCATCATCGTCCACCACCCGGACGCCAAGTACTACACCGTCGGCGAGAGCCGTGTTGAACAATTGATGCGAGGATAAATTGGTTTTGTGGTTTTGTTGTTCTGTGAGTGTAGTACACCCACAGAACAACAAAACCACACTCCAATAATGCAGGAGGGGTTTATGCAAGAGAAAAATGCTTTCCTGTCGCTGCTGGAAAGCGGCCGCCCGGTCCTGTCGGACGGCGCGATGGGCACCGTGCTGCACGCGCGGGGTGAGCAGTTTGAAGATTTCGACCTGCTGAACATCAACAAGCCCGGTTTGGTGGCAGAGATCCACCGCGAGTACATCGAGGCCGGGTCGCAGGTGATTCAGACCAACACGTTTGGCGCCAACCGCTATAAGCTGGCCCGCCACGGCATGGAAAATGAAGTAGAGCGCATCAATACCGCCGGGGTCGAGCTGGCCCGCCGCGTGATCTACGCTTCCTTTAAGCCGGTGCTGATCGCCGGAGACGTCGGCCCGCTGGGCGTGCGGCTGGCCCCCTTTGGCAAGGTCAAGCCCGAGCAGGCCCGCGAAGCCTTCGCGGAACAGATCGGCGCGCTGGCAAAAGCCGGAGTAGATTTGCTAATCATCGAGACGATGAGCGATGTGTATGAAGTGATCGAAGCCATCCAGGCGGCCAAAGAAGTGGCCCCCGGGCTGCCAATCGTCGCCTCGATGACCTTCACCCGCGACGACCGCACCCTGCTGGGCGATAATCCGACCAAAGTTGCTCAGGCACTGCATCAGGCCGGGGCAACCGTTATCGGAGTCAACTGCTCCGGCGGCCCGAACCAGATAATGCGCATCCTCAAGCAGATGCGCACGGCGGTGCCCGAGGCGCGCTTCTCGGCCATGCCCAACGCGGGCTGGCCCGAGCAGGTTGGCGGGCGCATCATGTATCCCGCCGCGCCAGAGTACTTCGGCGAGTACGCGCTCTCCTTCATGGAAGCCGGAACCTGCCTGATCGGCGGCTGCTGCGGCACCACACCGCGCCATATTGCCGCCATGGCAAAGGCGCTGGCATCCGCGCCCGTACATCACGAAGAAGAAAACGGCTTGGTCACAATTAACGACCGGGAAGAGATAGAGCCCGACCAGCAGCCCACCCAACTGGCGCAAAAACTGGCCGATGGCAAATTCGTGGTATCGGTGGAGATGGACCCGCCGCGCGGACTCTCGACGCACAAGCTGCTGGCAGGGGCCAGCCTTTTGGCGGAGGCCGGCGCGGATGTAATCAACGTAGCCGACAGCCCCATGGCGCGTATGCGCATGAGCCCCTGGGCCGTCTGCAACCTGATCCAGCGCAAGATCGGCATCGAAACGGTGCTGCACTTCCCCACCCGCGGGCGCAACCTGCTTCGCGTGCAAGGCGACCTGCTGGCTGCCCACGCGCTCGATGTGCGCAACGTCTTCGTTGTGATGGGCGACCCCACCGCCATTGGTGACTACCCGAACGCGAACGATAATTACGACCTGGTACCATCCGGCCTGATCAAGCTGATCAAGCAGGGCTTCAACGTAGGGATCGACCACGCCGGGGCCGATATTGGTCAGCCCACATCGTTCTTCGCCGGGGCGGCGCTCAACCTTGCCCCGGCCGACCCCGAGCAGGAGATCAAAAATCTGCGCCGCAAGCTGCGTTCCGGGGCCGATTTCCTGCTATCGCAGCCCATCTACGATTCGCAGTCGGCTATCTGCTTTATTGAGCAGGCGCAGCAGGCGTTGGGCGGGCCTGTGGGTGTGCCGATTCTGATGGGCATTCTGCCGCTGGCAAGCGCCCGCCATGCCGCCTTCTTGCACAACGAAGTGCCCGGGCTGATCATCCCCGAGACAACCCGCGAGCGAATAGAAAAGGCAGGTGCAAATGCGGCTGCCGAAGGGATCAAAATTGCGATAGAATTGGTAGAACAGATGCGCCCATATGTCCAGGGCATCTACCTTATGCCACCGTTCAACCGCTTCGACTACGCAGCCGAAATCATAGAGGCGGTGAAACGTTAGAAAGCGAATCGATGACCTTCAAAAATCCGGACAGGTTCTTACCAGTTCTGCGCAGGATCGTCCTTATGCTCTTGCTCGCAGTCTTGACTCTGCTTGCCTGCACCCCCCTCAGCGGCCCTGCGCCCTCTAGCGGAGCCACGCAGGAGTCGCATTCACGCAGGCCGATCATCAATCTTCCCGGTAGCAATCCACAAACCACACCGCTCGCTGCCACCCTGCTGCCCACCACAGATCTCTCCGCACTGCTCACCCCAACGCCCTTCCCTGATATCGAAGGGCTGTTGAACTTTCCCGAAAACGTTAACCCTCTCACCGGGCTGGTGGTCGAAGACCCATCACGCCTGGATCGCAGGCCGGTGATGGTGAAGATTTCGAACTTTCCGCGCACGGGTCGCCCTCATGCCGGCCTTTCCTTCGCGGATATGGTGTTTGAGTATTACATCGGGTACGGTCTCAACCGCTTTATGGGCATCTACTACGGCCAGGATGTATCGCAGGCCGGGCCGGTGCGTTCGGGGCGGCTGGTAGATGCGCAGCTCGGCGAGATGTACCAGGGCATGCTGTTCTACGGCAACGCAGACCCGCAGGTCGATGAGGTGCTGCTGGGCGAACTCGGCTGGCGCGCCATGGCCGAAAAAGATCTGCCCTCCCCGCCCAAGTACCGCATTGGCAAAAAGCTCGATGAAACCACCCTGTTTGTCAACACAGCCGAGCTGACCGACTACGCCGACCGCTGGCACTCCGACTCGAACACCAAACGCGATCTACGCGGCATGATCTTCAGCGACTTGATCCACCCGGATAACGTCCCCGCCACAGAACTTGGTGTGCAATTCTGGACGACCACGCGTGGCGAGTGGAAGTATGATCCGCAGTCAGGCAAGTACCTGCGCTGGATCGAAGAAGTGAAGGGCGATAACAAAATCGAGATGATCCCGCTGGTAGATCGCCTGAATGAACAGCAAATTTCCTTCTCCAATATCATCATCGTGTACGCTACGTACATTGAGTACGCCCCCACCCTGCACGACATTCAAATCTTTGACAACACCTCTGGCAAACCGGCCATTTTCTTCCGCGACGGTGTGATGGTGCGCGGCACGTGGAGAACGCCCAGCAATGGTCGTCCACTCCAATTCCTCAATCCCTGGGGATTGCCATACCATCTGAAACCAGGCAATACCTGGATCGTTATCACTGGAGATAGTTCTTTGTTCTCAGAGACAGAACCCGGGGCCTGGGAACTCCGGTTTGATCTACCTTAGCGAATATCCCTAGGCGTTGTTTTACGCGGCAAAGATATCGCACCACGCAAAACAACACATTGGTATACAATAGAGGAAGAATATTAGCCCTATGCGCATATTGGTCCTTTCGGATATACACGCAAATCTCACCGCTCTGCAAGCCGTCTTGGAAGACGCCGGGCAGGTTGACGGTACCTGGTGCCTGGGTGACGTGGTGGGCTACGGCCCAGACCCAAATGACTGCGTGGCAGAGATCAAGATGCGGGAAAATTTGATCTGCCTGCTGGGCAACCATGACGCAGCAGCACTGGGGCGCATCCCCATCGAGACCTTTAATACCGATGCCCGCAGGTCGATCGAATGGATCCAAAACGTGCTGACGAAAGAGACCTATGCCTTTCTCTCTGAACGGCCCGAACGTGTCGTTCAAGGTGAGGTGACGCTGGTCCACGGCAGCCCGCGCAACCCGGTGTGGGAATATATCCTCGACATGCACAGCGCCACCCAAAACCTGGAACACTTCGAGACACAGTTATGCATGGTTGGGCATACCCATCTGCCCATCGCTTATGTAAGCTTAAACGGCTCGCGCAATCTGCGCTGGACGGTGCCGCCAGAAGGCGAATGCTTAGAAATCACCTCGCGCGCGATCCTGAACCCCGGTTCGGTCGGTCAGCCGCGCGATCACGACCCCCGCGCCTCGTATGCCATCTTTTACCCTGAGAAGAACGGCTGGGAAATCCACCGGGTGGAATATGACATCCGCGCCGTGCAGAAGCGCATAAAGGCCGCCGATCTGCCCATGCGCCACGCGCTGCGATTGCTAGAGGGTTGGTAGAGGTTCATTAATAGCTGCTCGTACTTTGCAACGATGTTGCAAAGTACGAGCAGCTATTAAATTTAACTAATCCGCTGGCGCTGCGGCCTGCTCGTGCGCCGGCATTTGGTCGTGGTCCGGCAGCACCGCTTCAACATCGCGGATGGCCGGGACAAAGTACCCGATTACCCCGACGAGTGACACTAACACCCCGCACAGCACCAACAGCAGGCCCATGCCGGCGCCCGGCCCGGTGCCCACCACCCAGCCAAACATGCCGGGCAGCACGCCCGTACCGCGCATGGAAGGCTCCAATACGTAATCTGCCAGCACGCCGCCAATAATAGGGGCAATGGGGTTGGTAAACCAGGCGATTAACCGGCGAGCAGAGAACACGCGACCCTGCAAATCTGGGGCTACCTTCGCCTGCCAGATGGCCTGATTGGAGCCGTTAATCAGTGGTGTTGTCAGTCCGCCAAGCAGGGAACCGGCAATCCAAACCGGCAGTCCGAACTTCAAGCCCAGCAATGCTCCAATCACACCCGCGTAGATCCAGCCGCCTAGCACGCCGTGGACGCGCTTTTTAAAGCCGCCCCAGGCGCTCATAACAATTCCGCCCACAATTGCGCCAATAGCACCCGCCGTCTGCACAGTGCCAAAGAGCATTGTGTTCTGGTCTGTGCGCGCCAGCACCATCGGCGCGAATACGGTCATGGCGATGCCCGAGAACAGATTGCCGAAGAAGAACACAAGCTGCAAGCCCAGCAGGCTGGGGCGGGCAAAGATGTAGCGGAAGCCAAATGCGGCCTCCTTCAACATACTGCCGTGCGCCGCTCTCCCCTCTTCCGTCTGTTTTGGCTGCGGAACGTGCACCAGCAGCAGCGCGCCCACGGCGAAGAAGAACGTCACCACGTCGAGCGCCAGCAGGCCAGTTAGACCAATCAGCGGCAGCAGCGCCCCGGCCAGCAGCGGCGCAATAACCCCCGGCCCGGCTTCCATCAGCGACATCATCCCGTTCACTCGGCCCAAATGCTCTTTGGGCACCATGGTGCTGATAGCAGCCGAATAGGCCGGCCACTGGAAGGTGTTACCAATACCGTAGAGAATCGCGGCGCCGTACAGGTGCCAGAACTCCAGCCTGCCTGTTGCGTGAAGGATTAGAACGCCTGCCGTGGCAATGATGGCAGTGAGGTCGCTCAACATCATCATCAGCTTGCGATTGTAGCGATCGACCATCACCCCGGCGAAGGGGGAAATGAGCAGGAATGGGGTGATAAAGAAGACGGTCATCAGCCCCATAGCAGTGGCGGATTCGGTCTGCTGGTACATCCAGATCGTAAGACCGAAGTTCGACATGCTGGAAGCCAGCACCGAAAATAGCTGCCCGAGCCAGATAACGATAAATGCTGCCATTCCGGTAGGTTTGTTGGGGGGAGTCTGCATATACCGTCCTGTTCTATAATTGAACTGTTCACTCGCGTTGCGAAAATGATTTTACGACATTTGCATCCAGCAAGGTAGTACTTCAACCAGCCGTTGAATCGGCTGAGAGCATTTCAGTTGAGGGGAAGTTTAGCAGTAGCAGTCTGGTGATGCTGAGCATCACCAGACTGCTACTGCTAAATTGAAATACACCCGCTCCGCCTGCGACGCTTGCATTCTGGCAGCTTTCGGCGTAAGCTAAGAACCGATCCAATTACGCCCGCACGGAACTTTTGCACTTTGTCCTTCGTCTTAGACGTGAAGTGCCCAACGAAACCGACCCGGAGGAGAGAAATGAGAAAACAAAATATTTTCGCCCTGATACTGATCGCCCTACTCGTGCTGAGTGGATGCGCAGCCCAGGCTACACAGTCAGCACCGATGGAAGCGCCCGCCGGTGCGCCAGCCATGCCCGAGATGGAAGAAGCTGGCCGCGCAGCCGCCGATTACACTACATCCGGCCCTTCGCAGAACAGCCAGCCCGGCGCAGAGCGGCTGGTGATCCGCAACGCCACCCTCACCATCGTCGTTGACCAGCCCGGTGACGCGATGAGCACCATCATGCGCATGGCGGAGGGGATGAACGGATTTGTGGTCACATCCAACCTCTACAAGCGCTACACCAATAACGGCGTAGAAGTGCCCGAGGCAACCGTCACCGTGCGCGTGCCCGCCGAACGCCTCAACGATGCGCTTGATCAGGTGAAGGCGCTGGTGAGAAACCCCGCCGAAGATATTCGCGCCGAGAATATCACCGGGCAGGACGTGACCAAAGAGTATACCGACCTGCGCTCGCGCCTGACCAATCTGGAAGAGGCCGAAGCCCAACTGCGCGAGATCATGGAAGATGCCGTGCGCACCGAAGACGTGCTGGATACGTTCTCCCGTCTCACGGAAATCCGCGAGCAGATCGAAGTGATCAAGGGACAGATCCAGTACTACGAAGAATCCGCCGCCATGTCCTCCATCGCCGTTACCATCTGGGCTTCTGAGGCCGTGCAGCCGCTGGAAATCGGCGGTTGGGAGCCGGTGGGCGTGGCGCGCGACGCCGTGCAAGCCCTGATCGACACCACGCAGTTCCTCGGCAGCGCCGCCATCTGGCTGATCATTTACGTGCTGCCCGTCGCCTTGCTGATCTTCCTGCCGATCCGCTTCCTGTGGTGGCTGTTCCGCCGCAACCGCAAGCCCTCGCCGCCCAAACAGGCCCCCACCCCGCCTCCGGCAGATTAAGCATAATTTTTCCAACACAGACGGCGGAGCCATCTGTGTTGGAAAAATTATAGGCTCATATGTAGTTTCAAGGAGTTTTGGTGGGGCCCCGGGGGGGGGGCCCCCCCCCGCCCCCCCAAAAC
>JAEYTI010000071.1 GCA_023434145.1 Chloroflexota bacterium
CGGCAAACAACTCCCTATATCCCTTTTGTGAAGGCGCCCATAGGGCGCGCTCACATATTGTGGTTAAGCGGGGGTGTCGTATACCTGCACCGTGCCGGGGCCGCCAGTCGTTCCGGTCCCGCGCCCGGTCAGGCGGCGGAAGGTCACCGTCCAGGCGGTATCTACGTATGACTGCACGATGCCGCGCAGTGCCAGCAGGAAGGGCAGATAGAGCAGGAACAGCACGATCGTGGTGGTGATTCCAACGCCTGTGAAGCGCCCGCTTCCGTCCAGGATGCCGCCAATCGCCGGCAGGGCGATCATCAAGGCAGGCAGGCCGATGATGAAGTTTGCAACTGCCGTGCCAACCACCAGGATCAAGCCAATGCCGATGATTTCACCAATGTGCGCGCGGAAGACCTCCCAACCGCGGCGCAGCCCGTCCATTACCCCCAGATCTTCGCCCGTGATCGCGATCATTGCCAGGTTGACAACTACGCTGAGCAGAATGAAGACAGGCACCAGCAAGCACAGGAATGGGATGAGGCACAGCATAGCAATGCCCATGGTGACAACCGAAAGCAAGATGGCGGGAACCAGCAGAACCATCATTGCGAGAAAAACAGCGCCAAAAACGAGCAGCCCAAGCAGGAAGATCCGCCAGAAGTAGCGCCCGCCCTCGCCCCACAAGCGGCCAAAGGAAAAGCCTGTTTCTCCACCATCGGCAAGCCACGCGCCGCGCAGCAAGCCGCCCTTGCCAAAGGTGCCCAGCACGATGAATAGGATAAAGAGCAGCAGCCCCACCAGCGCGGCCAGCACCGGTACCCAAGGCGGAATGGTCTCAAAGAAGCGCTCTAAATCCTGGAACTGCGGCGGAATCTCACCGCCCTGAAAGCGGAAGTTAGAGCCAGAATTACCGGATGACCCGCTGCCGTTTGCCAGCGCCGCCAGAATGCCAAAGACCCACAGGATCTTGTTTTTCCAGATAATTTCCCACGCGCGAGAGAGTACTTCACCGAAGTTCATCGAAACACCTCCGAAGATTGCAGCACAACCAATTCATTGCGCTCTGCTACAACTATATACGCAAAATGTTGTGAGATGTTTCAATATCAGGTAAGGTTTGGATATCACAGCACCCCGAGAGCAATCTCGGGGTGCTGTGATATTAACCTACTCCCACTCGATGGTGGCGGGCGGCTTACTGGTTACATCCAGCACCACCCGGTTGACGCCCTTCACTTCGTTCACAATCCGGTTGGCGATCTTGCCCAGCAGATCGTAGGGCAGGCGCGCCCAATCGGCAGTCATAAAGTCGTCGGTGGTTACGGCGCGCAGGGCGATTGCTTCCTGGTAGGTGCGCTGATCACCCATCACGCCTACCGAGCGGACGGGCAGCAGCACGGCGAAGGCTTGCGAAATTTTGCCCGGCACGTCTTCCAGCCCGCGGTTGAGCAGCCCAGCCGCGATCAGTTCACCGGTGAAGATATGATCGGCATGGCGCAGGCGTTCCAGGCGCTCCCAGGTGATCTCTCCCAGGCAGCGCACGGCTAGCCCTGGCCCGGGGAAGGGCTGCCGCCAGACCAGCTCTTTGGGCAGGCCCAGCGCCTCGCCCACCGCGCGCACCTCGTCTTTAAAAAGGTAGCGAAGCGGCTCCACGAGAGAAAACTGCATATCTTCTGGCAGCCCGCCCACGTTGTGGTGCGTTTTGATCTTCTGCGCCTTATTGCGGTCGGGCGCCGATGACTCGACCACATCCGGGTAGATTGTGCCCTGCACGAGGAATTTGGGCTCCCTCAGGCGGCGCGCCTCGGCTTCAAAGATGCGAATAAAGGTCTCACCGATGATGCGGCGCTTGCGCTCTGGCTCGGTTACCCCCGAGAGATTTTCCAGGAAGTCCTCAACCGCGTTGACGGTAATCAGCCGCACGCCCTGGTTCTGACGAAACGCCGTCTCCACCTGCTCACGCTCGTCGGTGCGCATCATACCGGTATCCACGAACACAGCGGTGAGCTGGTCGCCCACGGCGCGGTGCACCAGGGCTGTTGCCACCGAGGAATCCACCCCGCCGCTGACTGCGGACAGCACGGCCTCACTGCCTACCTGCGCGCGGATGCGCTCCACGCTCTGCGCGATGATCGACTCGGGCGTCCAGGTTTGGGCTGCGCCGCACACGTCCACCACAAACCGGCGCAGAATCTCCTTACCGCCAGGGGTGTGATGCACCTCCGGGTGAAACTGCACGCCAAAACGTCGTCCATCCGGGTCGCCCATCGCCGCGAACGGGCTGTGATCGCTGGCTGCCAGGCCGGTGAACCCGACCGGGAGATGCTCGATGCGGTCGCCATGCGACATCCACACGGGCTGCGGTCCCTCAGGGATTAGCGGATTCGCGTGCGCGGCGGTGATGGTCGCGGGGCCATATTCGCGCTTTTGCGAGGGGGCAACTTTGCCGCCCAATGCCTGGGTGATGAGCTGCATTCCGTAGCAGATGCCCAGCACTGGCAGCCCGCTCTCCAGCACGTAGGGGGGCAGGGCAGGCGCGCCGGTCTCATAAACGGAGGATGGCCCTCCGGAGAGGATAAACCCCTTCGGCGCGGATGCCAGCACCTGCGCGGCGGGGGCATCCCAGGGGAACAGCTCGGAGTACACGTTTAGCTCGCGCACGCGCCGCGCAATAAGCTGGGTGTACTGCGAGCCGAAATCCAGAATGACGATTGAGTCACGCATGGCGCGGCCTTACTGCCCGAACTTGATGGCGCCGTCATCCATAGAAGAGATGCACGCCAGCGATTCAATCTGAATACCCAGGAAGGAAAGAGCATCACGCCCGCCTTCGAAGGATTTTTCGATCAGTGTGCCGATGCCTACCAGCTCCGCACCGGCTGCCTGCGCCAGCCGTACCAGGCCCAGGATGGTGGAACCGGAGGCCAGAAAGTCATCGATGATCAGCACCTTCTCGCCGCGCGGCAGATACTCCGGAGAGACGATGAGCTCCACCATGCGGCCCTTTGTGTGCGAAGGCGCGACGGTCAGGTAGACCGTATCGGGCATGGTGATCGGCTTCGTCTTGCGCGCGTAGACCACCGGCAACCCCATGTGCATACCTGTCATCAGGGCAGGGGCAATGCCAGAAATCTCGGCTGTGAGGATGCGTGAAGCGCCGCACCCGGCAAAGCGGCTGGCAAACTCCTTTCCGCATTCGTTCATCAGCATTGGATCGACCTGGTGATTAATGAAATTATCCACCTTTAAAATGCCGTTCCCTAAATTCCTGCCATCGCGCAGGATTCGTTCCTTTAGCAATTGCATGGCCAAGACCCTCCTTCACTGATCGGGTGTCTGAACAACTGGAGAATAGGGCGATTCTACTACATTCCGCGTGAACCGGGACGAACTGGCGAGTCAGGGGTGTGGGAAAAAGTTGTCAGGTTGTGGAGGGATGCGCAGCACATCCCTCCACAACCTGACAACTTTTGCGTGCTCCCCGAGTCGGTGAATTGTAAGGTCATAACCGAAAAATATCGGTTATTCTTGTATTTATTCTCACCTAATCAATAATATACCAAATAATTACCTATATATATTGATGATATCCACTTTTCTTGTTCTTTGAGAAGAGCGGAACGCGAATGTTGCAATTTATAAAAACTTGGGGAAACCATCCCCAAGTTTTTAATTTTGCACACTACGACCATTAGAGGAACCAATCAATGAAGGATCAATCGAAGATGTCCATTAAGCCAGCACTGTATAGGGGGACTCTTCTATTCTTATGGGCCGCGTTTATCGTGCTTTTCGCGGCTCAAGCGCTGCCCGCTTCTGCAGCCGGCTGCCCAAAGGGCAAACGCTGCATCTTTCTCCCGGTCACACGTAACGCTGCGCCTGTTGTACCGGCTCCTACGATCGATCTTATCGTCACCGGGATCGAGATCAATCAGGCTGTTCAAAACGAAAGCAATTCGATCCCACTGGTCGCGGGGCGGGGTACCGTCTTGCGCATTTTTTCCAAAGTCGAAGGATACAGCAGCCAGGTACCGGACGTGCGGGTATCGATCACTGCCACACGCGCGGGCGTCGCGCTTCCCGGCTCTCCTTCTGTCGTTGCCACGACTGTGCCGCTTAATTCATCGCGCAGCAACCTGCAAAGCTCACTGAATTACAACCTGCCCGCGCAGTGGCTCTCCGGCACGGTCGACCTCACGGTAAGCATCGATTCGGATAACAAGGTGGCTGAGGTAAACGAGCGGAATAACGTTATTACACAGCGGTTGGTGTTCAAAAGCGTGCCGCCGTTGAATGTGAAAATTGTGCCGGTGCAGTATGCGCATCAGGCCACCGGCGCGGCGCATATTTATCCTGCTCCTACAACGGATACCGTTAGCGATTGGGTGCGCCGCACCTACCCGGTTAGTCAGGTGAACGTAAGCTGGCATGCTCCATATGCCTTTTCAGGCAATCTCTCCACCTCGGCAGACTTCAACCGCCTGCTCAACGAGATCACCGCGTTGAAGTCGAGCGAAAGCGCGCCTGCCTCGACGGTTTACTATGCGCTTGTGCCCACACGCGATGGGAATAACAGTTGGTTTTATGGCGGCATCGCCGGGATTGGCTGGATCGGGAACCGCGTTTCGGTTGGCATCGATCTCGCCGGCAGTGCCTCGCAGATTGCCGCGCACGAAATCGGGCACAACCTGGGCATGGGGCACACCCCCTGCGGCGTTAGCGGCTCTGAAGCCAGCTTCCCCTACCATGATGGCTCCATTGGGCAGTATGGGCTGGATGTTTACTCGGGCACGCTCTACGCTCCTTCGAGTAAGGACGTGATGTCGTACTGCAATCCCAAATGGATCTCGGACTACACCTACAAAGTTCTCTTCAACTCACAGGTGAAGTACGGCTCGAGCACATCGGTTTATTCGCAATCGATTCGGCCAGAAGGGTACAGCAATACGCTCATGGTCCGCGCGACCATTCGCGGTGGCAGTGCAGAGATGCTTCCCTCCTACTTCCTCTCCGGGCAGAACCCCGAAGCCGCGGCTGCTGGCGCGTACCGCGTGCAGCTCGTGGGTGCGGATGGCAGTATCGTTGTTGATCACCCTGTGAAAGCAGCCGACATTGAGTTGGAAGGCGAAGAAGCCCTACAAGGCATTCATGCAATGGTGCCTGCGCCTGACTCGCCGGTAGCGGCAGTCCGCTTGGTGAAAGACGATCAGATCATCGCCGAACAACCGGTAATGAGCGGGGAGCAGCCGCGGGTGCGCGTAGAGCCAACTGCGGATGGCGTGACCTTGCTGTGGGACGATGCCAGTAAGCCTGCCATTGTTCGCTATTCGGCAGACGGCGGCGCAACCTGGACAACACTGGGCGTGGATGTCACCGGCGGCAGGCTGGATGTTTCTCGCGCAGTTCTTCCCTCCGCGGATGGAATCTTCCAGGTGATCCCGGCGTACGCGGCGTACGCGGCGTACGCGGCAAACGCTTTGAAATGAAACCCACGTCAGGCAGACGGAGCGCCAGTTTTTCTGTGTTAGAATCGTAGTTCATGACCCCGCAGTTAATTCTGGCATCCAATTCGCCACGGCGCAAAGAGCTGCTGGCCCTTACTGGCTGGCAGTTTGCCGTCCAACCGGCGGATATTGACGAGAGCGTGCTCCCCGATGAGGCACCGGACGCATATGTGCTGCGCCTTGCAGAGAGCAAGGCACGCGCGGTGGGCCTCCGCGCTCAACCGGGGCAGATCATCCTGGCGGCGGATACCACCGTAGCCGATGGTATGACCATTCTCGGCAAGCCGGCGGATGAAGATGAAGCGCGCGCCATGCTCACCGACCTGCGCGGACGCATGCACTGGGTGTACACCGCGATTGGCATGTTCGACAGCCAATCGGGCCGTATGATCTCCGATTTATGCGGCACGCGGGTATGGATGCGGAACTATACTGATGATGAGATCGTTAAATACATTGCCAGCGGCGACCCGTTCGATAAGGCCGGCGGATATGCCATTCAGCATCGCGGTTTCCACCCGGTTGAACGCATTGAAGGCTGCTACGCTTGTGTAGTGGGCCTGCCGCTGTGCCACGTGGTACGCGCAGGGAAGCAGTTTGGCCTGCATGCCAGCGAACGCGTGGCAGATGCCTGCCCTCAAACTTTGCAATTGGATACACCCTGCCCAGAAACCGAGCAAATCCTGAGCAGCCGTGGTGAAGGAAAGGAAAAATGAGAGTCTGTACATTGTTGCTGTTGTTTGTACTCCTGTTTACGTCGTGCAGCCAGGCCTCTCCTGTTGTTACAACCCCAACTCAGGCGCAGGCGGTTACCCCAACCGCGCTTTCAACGCCAAAGATCGCCATCGTTCGCCCGCCCGATGTAGAAGGCGCGGTCCGCGCATTTCTGGAGGCGTGGCAGGCGGAAAATTACGCCGCCATGTACGAAATGCTGACTCCTGTCAGCCGCGATGCGTTCGCACCGGAGATGTTCACCGAGCGCTATACCGACGCAGCCAATGAGATGACCCTCGATACGCTGGATTTTGAGATCCTTGCCGTCACTACGTACCCCACCCGCGCCCAGGTTGCTTTACGCGTTACATATCACACCAAAATGATCGGCGATCTGGTGCGCGAGATGACCATGGACTTGGGCCTTGAAAAAGACGCATGGCGCGTGCAGTGGCACGATGGTCTGGTGCTCCCCGAACTGGCAGGTGGAAACACACTTTCCCTCGACCTGAAGAGCCCGACCCGAGGCAATATCTATGACCGCAATGGAGATGCCATTGCCGCCGCAAGTGAAGTTTTTGCCCTTGCCCTGATCAAAGGCGATGTCGCTGAAAACTCAAAAGGCAGTCTGTTTGCCATTCTTGGCCAACTCACCGGGCGCACGCCCGAATCGATCCAGGCGCAGTACGACAGCCCGAACCGCTACCAGGGCGATTACATTCCGGTGGGCGAAGTGACCCGCGATGCCTTTATGGACCGTTACGACGTGCTTTCTGGCTACAGCGGCCTGCGATACAACCCATACACTGGGCGCTTATACTTCAACAACGGCATTGCTCCGCACGTCACCGGCTATGTGGGCCTGATTCAGGCGGGCGAGGAAGATGAATACAAACGCCGCGGCTTCCGCATCGACGAACGTGTGGGCCGGGCAGGGCTGGAATTCTGGGGAGAAAGCTACCTGCTTGGGCAGCGTGGCGCGACCTTGCGCGTGAACGACCCCAACGGCGCGACCGTCACCCTGCTGGCCCAGGTCGAATCCAAGCCTTCACAGTCGATCTATACGACCATTGACGATAGCTTCCAGATCCAGGCACAGCGGGCGATTGCCGGTTTTAGCGGTGCGCTGGTGGTGATGGAGCGTGATACGGGGCGCGTGCTGGCGATGGTCTCTTCGCCAGGATTCGATCCGAATGCGTTTGAATCGGGCAACTGGAACAGCACTACGCAACTCGGTCAGATTACGGGTGATGGGTTGAGCCGGCTGTACAACCGCGCGTCCGGCGACGGCTACCCGCTCGGCTCGGTGTTCAAGATCATCTCGCTGGCTGCCGCGTTGGAGACCGAATTGTTCCCAGTAGATGAACTGTATGACTGCCAGCACACGTTTACGGAAATCCCTGGAGTGGTGTTATACGACTGGACGTATGAGAAAAAAGTGGATCCCAGCGGCCTCCTCACCATGCCCGATTCGCTGATGCGATCGTGTAACCCCTGGTACTACCGTATCGGCATGGAACTGTTCCGCCAGGGCAAGGGCACTGTTATCAGCGAAATGGCACGCGCTTTTGGCCTGGGCAGCCTCACCGGCATTGAGCAGGTGTGGGAGCGCCCGGGGAACATCCCCGAACCGGGCGACGAAGCCGAAGCCGCTCGCATCGCCATCGGTCAAAACGAGATCCTGGTCAACCCGCTGCAGGTAGCGCGCTTTGCCGCAGCCGTGGGCAATGGCGGTACGCTCTACCGTCCGCAGGTAGTCGAAAAGATCACTGACCCGGATGGTAATGCCACGCTCATTTTTGAGCCTGAGGCGCAGGGCACCCTGCCAATCAGCGAAGAGACGCTGGCGATCCTACAGCAGCAGATGCGGAAAGTGGTCAGCGATCCGCGAGGCACAGCAATCAAGGCTTTCTCGGGCCTGCCGTTCCAGGTGTATGGCAAGACGGGCACCGCACAGAATGATTACCCGGGCTACCCGCACGCATGGTTTGCCGGTTATACAGATGCCGGTCGTGCAGATAAGCCAGATATCGCCTTTGCCGTAATCGCGGAGTATGCCGGCGAAGGCTCTGACATTGCCGCGCCGATTGCCCGCCGCCTGGTAGAAGCCTACTTCCTCGGGCAGCCGCAGAAGGTCTACGATTGGGAGTCGCGTATTAACGTCACCCGCACGCCGACCCCCTCGGAAGCTAATACGCCGGTCCCGCCTTCTGTGCCGAACCCAGGCACGGAAAACCAGCCCTCACAGCCGGAAAACCCGGCCCCCGACCCTGGCATCAACGAACGCACGGCAACCCCTTCATCATGAGCCAGGACCTGCTCCCCGGCTGGGTCACGCGCATGCAGTCAGGCTTCATCACGGTTCTCACCGAGGAAGCTGGGCCAGTCGTGTGCCGGCTGCGGGGCAGGCTCAAACAACATAAGTTCGAAGGCGACCGAATTGCCATCGGCGACCGGGTAAAGATCACCATTCACGAGGAAGGGGTCGGCATGATCGAGGAGGTGGAGGAGCGCACGAACCTGCTTTCGCGCATGGCCCCTACACCAAAAGGCGAGTACGAGCAGATCCTGCTGGCAAACCCCGATCAAGTCGTGATCGTGTTCGCCTGCGCCCAACCTGAGCCGCGCCTGCGCATGCTCGACCGCTTCCTGGTCATCTGTGAGAAGCAGGAGATCCCGCCGGTGGTAGTAGCGAACAAGGTGGATTTGTGCGGCCTGGAGCGCGCCAAAGAGCAATTTGGCGTGTACGAGCCGATTGGCTACCGGGTGATCTATGCGTCGGTCAAGAATAACCTGGGCGTGCAGGAACTGCACGACGTGCTGGTGGGGAAAATATCTGGGCTGGCAGGGCCATCAGGCGTGGGCAAGTCGAGCTTGCTCAATGCCATTCAGCCGGATTTGGGGCTTGCGGTGCGTGCTATCTCTGATGCCACCTTAAAGGGCCGCCACACGACGGTTGTACGCGAGATGTTCCCCCTGGTGGAGGGCGGTTTCGTTGCCGATCTACCGGGGCTGAAGTCGCTGGCATTGTACGATACCGAACCCGAAGAACTGGACGGATACTTTCCCGACCTGCGCGATCTGGTTTGGAAATGCCAGTTCAATGACTGCACCCACCGGAATGAGCCGGGCTGCGCGGTGCGCAAAGCCGTGGAAGAAGGAACGGTCTCTCCCGCGCGGTATGATTCGTACCTGCGGCTGCGTTACGGCGATGAAGAAGAGGATCTGCCGGGAAGATAGTTCCCGGCTTCGAACAGACCAGGAGGCACTACCTCGGAGGCGTTTATGACTCAATCACCCATCCTCACCTGGGAAAAGATCACACTCAAGCTGCGCAACCCCTTCCGGCTGTCATATGGGGTCAGTGATACGCGCCAGGCGTTTTGGCTGCGCCTGGCTGGTGATACCGGCTGGGGCGAGGGGACAATCCCGCCCTACTACGGGGTGAACGAAGACAGTATGACCGGCTTTTGGGCCGAAGCCGCAAAGCGGACCGATCCGCTGCCCGACGATATTAATGGCATCGAAGCCTGGGTAGGCAAGGACGGCCCCGGCGCCGCCCGCTGCGCCCTGGATCTGGCGCTTTACGACCGGATCGGCAGGCAGTGGGGAGTTCCGCTGTGGCAGCTTTTGAACGTGCACGAGCCAGAGCCACGCCCCACTTCTTTTACCATAGCCATTGATACCCCCGAGGCGATGGGCCGCATGGCCGGTGATCTAAAGCACCTGCCGGTGATTAAGGTGAAGCTGGGTGGGGATGAAGAAGATGAAGATCGCCTCGCCGCTATCCGCTCGGCGCGCCCAGATGCCGCCTTGCGTATCGACGCTAACGCCGGGTGGACTCTAGAGCAGGCGAAACAGTACGCGCGCCGCTTTGAGGCTTACAACCTGGAGATGATTGAGCAGCCGCTTGCCAAAGAAGCGATTGCAGCGATGGGCCGCTTGCAGCGAGAGACGGATATCCCCATTGTGGCCGATGAGTCGGTGCAGTCGCTGGCAGACGTGGATGCCCTGGCCGATGCCGGCGTGGCTGGCGTGAACGTCAAGCTCATGAAGGCGGGCGGCCTGACCCCCGCGCTGCGCATGATCCGCCGGGCGCGGGAGCGCGGTATGCGCGTGATGCTCGGCTGCATGGTGGAGACCTCGATTGGAACAACCGCCATGGCGCACCTGATGGGCCTGGCCGAGTGGTTCGACCTGGACGCGCCCATGCTGATCTCAAACGACCCGTTTGATGGGATCACTTACCGCGAGGGCGCGCTGATCGAAGTGCCCCATCGACCCGGGATTGGGACTGTTCAAAAGCAGGAGGAACGATGAACCGACAGGAGCTTGATGCTGCGCTTATAGAAATTGGCAAGCCGTTTGCCGATAAGCGGGTCAACGTGTTTGACGTGCAGGTAGAAGAAGCGGATGGATTGCTGAAACTTAGCGGGCGCGTGCTGCAGGAATCGAACCGTGAGGCGCTTCTGCGCGGCCTGCGCGATCGCTTCCCTAATGCTCAGGTGGATGCGGGCGGCGTGCAGGTTCTGCGAAAGGCCCAGCCAGATTACCGCATGGTAGCGACCAACCTGACGAGCGTGCATGATGGCACGTCCTTCCTGGCTGAACAGGTTACGCAGATGGTCAACGGCATGCAGGTGGAAGTGCTGGAGGAGCAGAAGAATTGGGGCTTTGTGCGCCAGATGGACGGCTACCTTGGCTGGACCTACCTACCCTACCTGACCGCCTCCCCCGCTTCGCACCCGGCGACTCACCTGGTGATCGCGCCGGTGGGGCTGCTGCACGCCGCGCCCGATGCCGCCTCGCCGCTGATGACGCGTGTGCTGGGCGGAACGGCCGTCTATGCGGGGGGCGCGCAGAATGATTGGATGCTGGTGGAACTGGCGGGCGGGCAGAAGGGCTACCTGCCGGTGTCTGACCTACGCGATTTGAACCGCTTGCCCAAAGTCCCCGCCGCCATCCGCGAGCAGATTGTGGCCGACGGCTTCAAGCTGATCGGCGTGCCGTACCTGTGGGGCGGCTGCACCGCGCACGGCATCGACTGCTCAGGCCTGGCGCAGCTCCTGCATCGCTGGGCGGGGATTACCCTGCCGCGCGACGCTGACATGCAGTGCGATGCTGGGACACCGGTCGAGCCGCCGTTCCAGCCGGGCGATCTGCTGTTCTTTGGCGAGGCAGGCGAGCGCCGGCGCATTACGCATGTGGCAATTAGCCTGGGTGGCTGGCGCATCCTGCATTCTTCGCGCAGCCGCATGGGCGTGCACGTGGACGACGTGCAGCAGGTGGATCACCTGCGCGAGAGCTTCTTGTGTGCGGCAACGCACATCGGTAAGTAACAACGAGAGGGGGCGGCGTGGATTTCCGCATGCAGAGCCCGGTCGGCCCGCGGGTGGTGATCGGCGGGCGCGAGCGTGACTACTTCTCCGGCACCGGTTACCTGGGCCTGCACAGCCACCCGCTGGTGCTCCAGGCAGCGGTGGATGCGATTGGCAAATACGGCATAGCAACCGCCACCTCGCGCGGCGGATACGGTGAGCACGCCATTTACGACCAGATCGAAGCGGAAGCGCGCCGGTTCTTTGGCGTAGAAAAGGTGCTGTACTACCCCTCCGGCTACCTGAGCGCGGCGATTCTGGCACAGGGCCTGCGAGCGCGTTACGAAGCGGCCTTCATTGACGAGTCCGCGCACTACAGCCTGTGGGACGGCGCCCGCGCGGTGGGCTGCCCGGTGACAGGCTTCCACCACTGCGATCCGGATGACTTAGCGCGGAAGCTGCGCGAGTGCCTCAAACCCGGCGCAAGACCGATGGTACTCAGCGACGGTGTGTTCCCCATCTCTGGCGAGATCGTCCCGGTGCCGGGCTATCGCGATGTGCTGGCGGAATACGAGGGAGCGTGGCTGTGCCTGGATGACGCGCACGCCACCGGCGTGCTGGGGCATAACGGGCGCGGAACCCTGGAGCATTTTGGCATTTGCGAGCCGAATTTCATGGCCGGGTATACGCTCAGCAAGGCCATTGGTGGCTACGGCGGGCTGATCCCCGGCCCGGCGGACCTGCTGAGCGAGGTGGAGCGCGCCAGCCGCGTGACAGTCGGCGCCAGCCCGCCGCCACTGCCCGTGGCTGCTGCCGCAGCGAAGGCACTGGAGTTGGCCAGTGACCCTGCCCTGCGCCTTCGGCTTCGGGCCAATGTGGCCCGGGCACGCGCCGGAATTCGCACGCTCGGCTGGGAATTGGACGACACGCCAGTGCCGATCCTTTGCTTGCGGGCACGCCCCGGCCTCGATCTTGGCGCGATTAAGAACCGGCTGTTCGAGCGCGATATCTGCGTGGCGCACGTCACCGGCTACAGCAGCACTCCGCAGGGCGGCGCGCTGCGTATCGCCATCTTTGCCACGCACACCGCCGAGCAGATTGACCGGCTGGTGGAGGAACTGCGGCAGGTTATCTAATCTGATTCCTTTCCGCTTCTAATCAGCCCAGCGCAGGTCTATTTCTATGAAGGGGACGCTCGCAGTGCGAGCTACTGCTTCGCCCGCCGATAAAGAAGAGAAATACGGGTTTGGAAAACGCGAAGCATTTTCCAAACCCGTATTTCTTATTGGCTCATATGTAGTTTCAAGGAGTTTTGGTGTGGGGCGGGGGGGGGGGCCCCCCCCCGGGCCCCAAAAA
>JAEYTI010000076.1 GCA_023434145.1 Chloroflexota bacterium
CCCCCCCACTCCCCCCCCCCCCCACAACCACCCAACAAAGTTCGAACAGCTAATATTTGACCGGGAGCCGGAGAAGGTTCAGGCGGTTCCCGGTCAAATAATAGGTGGCGCAGATTACATCTCAAGGCCCGAAAGGTACTGATGGCTCTTGCGTACGGCTTCCAGAATATCCGTATCGCAGCGGTCCAGCTCCACGACCCAGTACTTGGCATTCTCGCCGCCGGCCTTTAGAATGCTCGGCACGTCCATTACGCCATCGCCAACGGCAGTCATCGAGGCTTCACGGGTGGCTGGGCCATCTTTGATGTGCAGCAGCGGAACGCGCGTGCCCAGGTCAGAGACAATTTTGACCGGGTCCTTACCAGCGACTTTTACCCAGTAGGTATCGATCTCGAAGAAGATGCCCGGATCGAGATGTTCGAGCATGATGTGATGGATCAGCTTGCCATCCAGCTCGCCGAACTCCCACCAGTGGTTGTGGATGCCAAACTGCATTCCGCGCTCTTTGGCGGCCTGATAGCCCTGGTTCAAGCGGTCGCACAGGTCTTTGATCGTCTCCTGTGTCTTCACGTCATCGGGGCGGATCTGCGTACACAGCACCGGCGGTTTGCCCAGCGCCTCCACCTGATCGAGGATTTCGTTCTTGCGTTCGCCGAGCGGCAAGCCAACGTGGGCGGCCACAACGGTCATTCCCAGCTCGTTGAACAGCTTTTTAGCCGCTTCGGCGGTGGTGCCGGGGAAACCCGCCGTTTCAACGTTCTTGTAGCCCATGCCCGCCACCTTGCGGATGGCTTCTTCGTAACCTATCTGTGCAGCAACATCGCGGATTGAATACAACTGTAAAGCGATTTTTTCAGACATACGAAAATTCTCCCAAGGAAAGATCGCGGAGCGACAGGATAGACTGTACCCTATCACTCCGCATGGTGCTTATCTAGTAGCGGATATCGACGTGTCGCGCCGTCTCCGCTGACTGCTGGATCGCGTCGCAGATCACGGCGTTCTTGTAGCCGTCTTCAAAGGTCGCGCCGTAGGGAGCGATATCTTTGTTGTTGACGATGCAGTCCAGCAGATGCGCTATTTCGTGGATGAAGGTATGCTCGTAACCGATCATGTGGCCATGTGGCCACCAATGTTCCCAGAAGGGATGGAAGGACTCGGACACCAGCACATTGTGGAAACCCTGCGTTTCGCGCGGCTCGTCGTCTTTCCAGAATACATCTAGCTCGTTCAGGCGCTCCAGGTTGAATACCAGCGAGCCTTTTGAGCCGTTGATCTCGATCACCTGGTGGTTCTTGCGCCCGGCGCAGAAGCGCGAGGATTCAATTGTCCCCAACCCGCCGTTCTCGAACTCGATCAGCGAGACGCAGGCATCATCGACGGTCACCTCGGCCATAGTGCCGTCTGGCAGCGGCCGCTCAGGGATGAAGGTTTTCATCATGGCCGAAACGCGGCGCGGCTCACCCACCAGGAAGCGCGCCAGATCGATCACGTGCGCGCCCAGGTCGCCCAGCGTGCCAGAGCCTGCGCGGGCCTTATCCAGCCGCCAGACCATGGGAAAGTTGGGATCCATGATCCATTCTTGCAGGTACACGGCACGGAAGTGATAGATTTCGCCCAGTTTGCCCGAGCGGATCAGCTCATATGCCTGGCGGATGGCAGGCACATAGCGGTAATTAAAGCCCACCATGTGCTTGACGCCTGTTTTAGCCACCGTTTCCATCATCTCGGCAGCTTCTTTCGCAGTGCGTCCCAGCGGCTTCTCGCACAGCACGTGCTTGCCGGCTCTTGCCGCGGCAATGGTCGGCTCAAGATGAAAGTCGTTGGGGGCGCCGTTGTCGAAGAGCTGCACCCGATCGTCGCGGATCAGATCCTGCCAGTTGGTGTAATGTTTTTCGTAACCGTAGCGGCGCGTAGCTTCTTTTACCGCTTCTTCATCGCGCCCAGCGATCGCCACCAGTTTGGGAATGGCAGGCGGGGGATAGATCATGTAGGGGATTGTTTTGAATGCGTTGGTGTGCGCTTTGCCCATGAAACCATAGCCCATCATGCCTATGCCAACTTCGGGTACTTCTCCGGTGGCTTTTTTCGTACCGGCCAATGTGACAAAACCAACATCCTCAGGCATTAGAAAACCTCCCTTTGCGGTCGTTGATAACGTGTGGAACAGGTGCGACGAGATCAGGTGCAGGGCTTATTTGCGTTCGAACGCGGCATCGAAAGCGACATTCGAGGACGGGAAATCCATGCGCTTGACGAACGCCGCGGCCTCGCGCGCGCCGTGCTCGCGATCCATACCAGAGTCTTCCCACTCTACGGAGAGCGGGCCGGTGTAACCGATCTCGTTCAGGGCGCGCATAATCTCCTCGAAGCGGATGCTACCGCGGCCCAGCGAGCGGAAGTCCCAGAAGCGGCGGTTATCGCCAAAGTTCAGATGTCCGCCAAATACTCCGGCTTCAGTTGGGTGCTTCGACCAGTGCACATCTTTCATATGAACGTGGTAGATGCGGTCGGCGAACTTGCGGATAAAGCCCACGTAATCGACGCCCTGGTAACCAAAGTGGCTGGGGTCAAAGTTGAAGCCAAAAGCTGGACGACGTCCGAGTGCTTCCAGCGTGCGTTCCGCTGAGGCGATATCGAAGGCAATTTCGGTCGGGTGTACTTCCAGCGCGAACTTCACGCCTACCTCGTCAAATACGTCGAGGATTGGGTTCCACATTTCTGCGAAGAAGGCATATCCCTGGTCAATCCACGCGTCCGGGACAGAGGGGAAGGAGTACAGCAAATGCCAGATGGAGGACCCGGTAAAGCCGGGAGTGACCTTGAGCCCCATCTTTGCGGCAGCGCGGGCGGTGTTGGCGATCTCTTCAGCGGCGCGGCGGCGTACGCCGTCTTCCTTGCCGTCACCCCATACGCGCGGGGGAACGATCCCTTGATGGCGCTCGTCGATCCGGTCGCAAACGGCCTGGCCTACCAGGTGGTTGCTAATGGCGTAGCACTTCAGGCCGTGCTTGTTCAGGATATCCCAACGGCCCTGAATGTAATTGTCTTCAGACAGCGCGCGCTCTACGTCGAAGTGATCGCCCCAGCAAGCGATTTCTAAGCCGTCATAGCCAAATGATTTTGCTTTTTCACAAAGAGTCGCAAAGGGCAGATCCGCCCACTGTCCGGTAAAAAGTGTAACTGGTCGAGGCATTGCTGTTCTCCTTTCAAGGTGCTTGTTGATTGACCAACGTACCTGCGGAAATGAAGTGGTAAAAGTTTTTCGGGTGTGACCGATCTAAATTTACATCCGATGAGAGAAAATCGCAACCGAAAAGGGTGAGGCGTTTTTCACCCGCACAGAATGCTTTACAAATCTTATCTTTTTTCCAAAACTATGTTTTAATAAGCCCATGCTATTTCGTGAACGTTCACGGAAGTCAGACAACTTGAGGAGGGAAACACATGGAATACCGAAGATTAGGCAAGGCGGGCATTAAGGTTAGCGCACTGTCGTTGGGGGCCTGGGTGACGTACGGCGGGCAGGTTGGCGAGCAGACCGCTGAGGAGTGCATGAAGGCGGCCTGGGAAGCCGGTGTAAACTTCTTCGACAATGCCGAAGGATACGCCGACGGCAACGCCGAGACGGTGATGGGTAACGTGTTCAAGAAGATGGGCTGGGCGCGAGAAGATTTCGTCGTCTCCACCAAGATCTTCTGGGGCGGCAAGGGTCCGAACGATACAGGCTTATCGCACAAACACGTGTATGAGGGTGTGAACAAGGCGCTCAAGCGCTTGCAGGTCGATTACGTGGATCTGCTGTTCTGCCACCGCCCCGACCCGAACACACCGATCGAAGAAACCGTGCGCGTGATGGATACCATCATCCGCTCGGGCAAGGCCTTCTACTGGGGCACCTCGGAATGGTCCGCCGCCCAGATCATGCGTGCGGATGGCATCGCGCGCCAGTACAACCTCACCCCGCCCGCCATGGAGCAGCCGCAGTACAACATGCTGGTCCGCGACCGCTTTGAGAAGGAGTACGATATCCTCTACCGCGAGCTGGGCTACGGCACAACCATCTGGAGCCCGCTGGCCTCTGGTTTGCTTTCGGGCAAGTATAACAACGGCATCCCTGAGGGCAGCCGCGGTGCGCTGGAAGGCTACGAGTGGCTGCGCGGCATGCTGACCGATCCCAAGAATTTAGAAACCGTACGCAACCTGGCAGGCGTGGCGGATGATCTGGGTGTACCGCTGGCGCAAATGGCGCTGGCGTGGTGTCTCAAGAACCCCAACGTCTCCACCGTCATCACCGGGGCGAGCCGCGCCGAGCAAGTGCGCGAGAACATGAAAGCGCTTGACGTGGTGCAGCAGCTAACGCCCGACGTGATGGAACGCATCGAGAATATCCTGACGAAAAAGCCTCAGTAAAATTCGGCCAGGATACCAAAAATGGGAGACGCTCGTCTCCCATTTTTGGTATCCTCGATTACCCCCGCCGCATCACCTGCCGCCCGGCATAGAGCGCCAGCGCGTGCGCGATCAGCGTAACTACAACAAGGGTTTGGAAGCCGAACAGTTCTACCACCACCCCGCTGATTCCGGTCAGTAGCAGCACGGCGCCCATCAGTGTATTGGTGAAGCCCAGGTATAACGAGCGCTCTGCCTCCGGTGCAATATCGAGCATCAGGCTGTTGGAAGATACGCCGATACCCGAGCCGCGGATGCCCACCAGCACGAACACCGGAATGAGCCAGATCTCGGCGATGCGTGGTGGAATATGCAGCGGCCCGGCGAGGAGCGTGAGCAGCAGCACCAGGGCTGAGAGCAGCACGCCCGCGCCAGCGGCCGCCAGCATTACCTTCTGCACGCCCACCCGCCGGGCTATTCGGCCAAAATAGGCGTTGGATAGCAGGTTGGTCGCCGTCCAAACGCCCAAGTAGATGCCAATCATCGCGGCGCTACCGCCCATCCGCTGCTGCACGTACACGGCAAAGAACGGCGTGGCCGACCCGGCAAGCATCAGCATTAGCTCTAGCACCAAAAAGGCGCGGTAGCGGGCATTTTGGCGCGTCACTTCCAGCGAACGTTTTAGCTGCACGCTGAGATTTTGCCTCGGCTGCAATACCAGGTCTGGCTGCTCACGGATGCTGTTGAACGCCATCACCGAGATGGTGCCAAGAACAAGGAAGATGACGGCTAAGATGCCGTAGTTATGTGGGAATTCCAGCGGGCTTCCTGCATCCAGCACCCAACGGACAAAGCCGCTGGCGGCGATGCTCCCCAGGCCCCCCAACCCAAATCGCCAGGCAAAAAACTCGCCGCGCTGTTCGGAGGGGATGACCTTGCCGACCACCTCCAGAAAGGGCAGCCCGCCCAACCCGCTGGCGAAGGAGGAGACGACGAACGCGCCAAAGAACAAAGCCAGCGCCAGCCCTGGTTCTCGAACAAAATTCATTGCAAGAGCAACCACTACCCAAGTGGCTATACGCAAATAGCTGATTTTGCGATAAAAATCCACTTTTCGGGGCATGCTCTGTAAAAAACCCGATACCCAGAGTTGCGGCAGCGACCACGCGCCATCGCGGATCGGCAGTACCAGTCCCAGCAGCAGCGGCGAGTCGGTCAGGTGGCTGAGGAACGCCACCATAACCAGCGTTGGGTCCATGACCGTTTCCGCGGTGATATATAGGAAGCCATTTGCCACACCCAGCGTGTAATTACGCCGGGTTACAGATGCCGCTATGGCATCCGCCTGATGCGTTGATGTGATCGTGTCGCTCAATTTTCTTCCTCCGTAGAACCGCGTGATTATATCATTCACGGTCTGGTGTAAGGTGTTTTTTCGATTTATGGTGGTTGTCTTGGCCTGGGAAGGACGCGCAGACAAACACCAAAAAAAAACCGGGGT
>JAEYTI010000093.1 GCA_023434145.1 Chloroflexota bacterium
CCCCCCCACCCCCCCCCCCCCCCCCACCCCAAAAAACTTCTCCCAAACTGAAATGCACCCTACATTGGGCCCTTTGAGAACTGCCGTGGAGACCCAGATAATGACCCTTTAGCCTCAATCGATATACCCGGCTGCGCGCATGGCCTCAAGCAGCGCCTCCATCGATTCGATGCCCATCACGATGATGACATAGCCGCTGACGTTGCCCTGCGTTACGGTGAAGTTCACCCGCACGACCAGCGCGTACTCCAGCGTTTTTTGCTCTACCAATAGCGAGCGGAACATATCTTGCAGCGACATATAGTTGACGTGCGGCACCGCGAAGCTGATGTGCACCTGGAGGAGGTTGCCAAACGAGCCGGTGAACGCATTGAGCAGGATGTTTCCGGTTTCTTGCATCGCCTCGCGGTCGGCTGCTAGCATTTCGCGTTCCTCGCCGCTGCCGCCCGAGAGCAGATCTACCAGCGAGGCGGTGCTGTGTGTATCCATCAGAAGCATCGCCGCGCCTGAGATGCGCCCGCTGAACACCTGGTGCACCGACGTAATCTCGCCAATGGAGAGGGTTTGGAGAACGCTGCTGATGGTTCCCAAAGGGTACAGGTCGACCGTGGGCGCTTCGATCTTTACGCGCCTGCCCACGAGAATTGAAAGGGCGCTGGCTGCTCGCCCAAAGCCTATATTGATCAGTTCTGTTAACGCGTCGCGTTGTTGCTCATTAATTTCTATCATGATTAATCCCCGCTTGTTGTGTGGCGTATGACTACGATTAATTTTCGCCGGTGGGGGATTCGCCCATGACGCGGCGGATAGCATCTTGAACACCCTCAGGGGTAAACGGCTTGTTGAGATATGCAGAAGCGCCTAGCTCTTCAGCGCGGCGCCGGGTGAATTCCTGGATATCGGCGGAGCCAATAATCACTTTGGCGTTCGCATCGATCTCGTGCAGCTTCTCCAATATTTCCAGGCCGTTCATACCTGGCATGGTCAGGTCGAGGAAAACCAGATCGGGACGTTCGATGAAGAAAAGTTCCAGGCCACGCATGCCATTTTCGGCTTCGATGAAGAGGTGTTCGCTGCCCATTGAGCGCTTGAGGATCGTGCGGGAAAGGGTTGAATCGTCAATCAGTAGAACCTTCATAATACTGCCTCCATGATCTGATTCGGTAGTTCTTCTAAATCGACCATGCGGTCGATTACGCCTGCTTCTTGTGCGGCACGCGGCATGCCAAAAACCACCGTGCTGCTCTCCGCTTCCGCATACATCAGCCCGCCCTGGGCTTTGATCCACGCGGCGCCGGCGGTTCCATCGTTGCCCATGCCTGTCATCACCACGCCAAGAACGCGGCTGCCCAGCACCTCGGCGCCGGAGCGGAACAGTTCATCGACGGAGGGGCAGTAGAGGGTTCCCCGCGGAAGTTCGCTTACCTCTACCTCTAATTTGCCGTCGATACGGCGGCGCAGCCGGGTGTGTTTTCCAGCCTGCGCCAGGATGATCCGGCCTGAAATCAATTCAATCCCGTCGTCCGATTCAAGCACTTCCAATGCGGAAAGCTCATTCAGCCGCTTGGCAAGCGAAGCCGTATACCCTACCGGCATGTGCAGCGCGATGACGATGGGCACAGCCATCTCTACGGGGAAGCGCGGGAGCATCTGGCGCAGCGCCCGCGGCCCGCCGGTAGAGATTCCAATCAGAACGGCGTCGATGCGCCCGGTGCCGCCCTGAGCAGCTCTGGTGGGTAACGTGGCTCTTACCGGTATTCGGTTCTCTGTGAGCACTTCTGGTGACACCAGCAGCTTATCAGGTGCTATCGCCGCCGCCGTGAGCACGGCCTGCTGGATATCCTGGCGGATATCGTAGACCTTATCCAGCGCGCGGTTGGTGGGCTTGCGGACGAATTCTACCGCTCCGGCCTCCATGGCGGCAACGGCGCGGTCGCCATCGATTTCGGCGCTTGAGCACACGACGATGGGAATGGGGCGCCGGGCCATCTGCGTGCGGGTGAAATCCACCCCATCCATCTCGGGCATATACAGGTCGATCGTGACGACATCTGGTTGGAGACGTTCGATTTGCTCTAGCGCGTCCAGGCCATGATGGGCCGTGCCGATGACTTGAATCGAGCTGTTTTGCTCCAGCATTTCGCGGATGGCTTTGCGCATATAGGCCGAGTCATCCACGACCAGCACTTGGATTTTTTTGTTAGCCGCGTATTGCTGCATGGATATCTCCATTCCCAGGTTCCTGCTTGCGGTATGCAAAGGCTTTGCCCACTTCTACCAGATGAAAAGCGGTACTGATACGCAAGAGCGATTCGGCGGCAGCGACAAACAAATAGCCTGAGGGCGTAAGCGCTTTGTGAAACTGCCCGATTACCTGGCGGATCGCGTTGTCGGAAAAGTAAATGAATGCGTTTCTGCAAAAGATCATGTCAAATAGCCCAGGGGCAGGCATTGAAGCGGGATCAAGGAGGTTGGCGTAACGAAAATCTACCCGCGCGCGGATACCAGCATCTAACTGAAGCTGCCCATTTTGTGCTGGGGAGAAATAGCGGTCAACAATTTCTTGGGGCAAGGTACGGAAAGACCGCTGGCGGTAAATACCCGTGCGCGCGGCCGTCAGGGCATTTGTGTTGAAGTCGGTAGCGATAATTTCAATTGGCCCTTGCAAGAAGCGCCCTGCTTCTGTGAGGGCGATTGCCATGCTGTACGGTTCTTCACCGGTTGCACAGGCGGCATGCCAGATACGAACGGCCTGTCCTGGGCGGTTGCGATGCAACTGCGGCACAATCTCATCTACCGCGCTTTGGATCTGGTCGAACTCGCGCCAGAAATAGGATTCGTTGACCGCCAAAGCGGTTTGCAGGCGCTGCCACTCGCGTTCGCCGCCTGGGTCATATTTTAGATAGTAGTAGTAATCCATAAAGTTGCCGAAGCTGCTGCTGAGCAGCGGGCGGATTTTTTCCGCCAAAAGATCGTAGCGATTCTCAGCATAGAACAGCCCCGTCCGTTCGTGGATGAGTGACGCAAGCATGGATATCGATGGGTCGATAGGTTGTGTCATAACAGCGGCTGTGCCTGGCCCCCCTCATTCGGCGGTTGTATTGTGCTCTCAAGCGCCCGCCGTGCTGCCTGGCGCACATCTTCGTTCTCATCTTCCAATGCTGCCTGGATGAGAGTCGCTGATGTTTCGCGAGGTAGGCGCGCCAGGGCCTCAACAGCAGCCGCACGCACAGGCGCCAGCGGATCGCGAAGACGCTCGCCGTAGAGGGGGAGAAGCTCGATTTTTGGATGCATCCCCAGGGCACGAACCGCGTGCATGCGCACCCAGGGGTTTGCATCACCCGCCGCGGTGATCAAGAAAGGACGCACCCGATCTGGTTCCATGGTCGTGCAGGCGCGCACAGCGGCGCTGCGCAGGGTTTCATCGGGTGAGCGCAGCGCCTGTTCGAGTAGACCGAACGCGCGCGGATCTTTCAAGCGGGGAAGGATCTCTACGGCTGCTTTTTGAACACTGATTTCCGGGTCCTCCATCGCCTTGATAATGTGCTCGGCGGCGAGGCGGTCATCCAGCAGGGTGGCTAATTGGAGAGCCGACTCGCGCAATTCTGGTTGCGGATCGGCGAACAAGTCTGCCAGCCGCTCTTTCACGCGCGTATCGCCGTTGACTGCCAGCGCTCCGATAGCCGACCGGCGCACCTGGATGGAAGGGCTGCCAAGCGCGGAGAGCAGCGGCTCGACGGTGTCTGGCGTGCCAATGCGGCCCAGCGACTCGGCTGCCGGGGCGGCGAGGGCATCGTCACCGCTCTCCAGCACACGGACCAGCTCGGGCACCGCGAATGCTGCGCGTGCCTGCCCTAACATGCGAACGGCAAACTGTGCCTGAATCGGGTCTGTTTCATCGAGCAAATCGACGAGTTCCTGCTGCGCCAGGTTCGGTTCCGCGATCACTGCCGCTTCTACTTCCGGCCGGGCAGGCGGATATGCGAGCATGCCAATCAATGCAGCGCGTAGTTCTTTGTCGGAGGGGTTTTGGCGCGCCATCCATGCGGTGAGCAGCGCCAAATCGGCCCAGATGAGGTCGCTGGCTGGGCACTGTTCGCAAGCGGTTTGTTCCAGCAGGCAGTCCCGCAGTCGGGGCGAAACGGGTAAAAAGGCCTCGCGCACGTAGTCGCTGTTCTCGGCGCGGCGGGCAATGGCTGCCAACGCCCGCGCAGCGATGGGCAGCTCGCAGACTCCCACGGCGATCCGCCGTTCGATCCAGTGCACAATCTCTGGGACTGCTCGTTCGCTGCCAATTTGCGCCAGGGCCGTAACGGCTGGCTCTGCCAGGTAGTCGTCATTCAGCAGGGGCAGCAGATCATCGGCAGCCTCCTGGCTACCCGACTGCCCAAGCGCGAGCACCGCGGCGTAGCGCAGGTAGGGGACTTCTTCTGTCGCAAGCCGGCGTAGTTTTGGCACTGCGGATGGATCTCCCAGCTTTCCGAGCGCTTCGATGGCATTGAAGCGGGCATTCTCTTCTTCTTCGTCTCGCTGCGCCATACGCAGCAGAGCAGGTACGGCGGAGGTGTCGCCAATTTGGCCCAGTACCAGCGGCGCAACCATGCGCATATCCGCATCTGGATCGTCCAATAGGGCGATCAGTTCACCGGAGATCGCTCCATGCACCGAACGCCCGATACGCTCTAATGCGTCGAGCGCGCCGCTGAGGGCGCTCAGGTCGCCGGGATCTTTGCGCACGACCTTGACCAGCGCGCGCGCCAGGGATGGGCCATCCCACTGTTCCAGTGCTTCAAGCGCTTCCTGACGGGCGCGCCAATCGGTTGAGGCGAGGCGCGCGAGCAGATGCTCCGCGTCGTGATGTTCCGGAGAGATCACCTGCCCTCCAATTCGCCATTGGAGCCGCCGGTCAGCGTGGAGATTTGGTCCAGGGTCTCCGCTGCATCACGGCGCAGCGGGTCAAGCAGGCTGTGGAGATTGCGGATTTGTTCGGAGTGGTGGATGTTCGCAGTGGTAATTGCTCCAATTTCCGCACGTACACTTTCGGTTGATCCGGCGACATTGCGGATCGTTTGGCTTTGCTCCTTGATCGCCTGGTTGATCATCGCTGCCCGGCGGCGCATCGCATCGAGGTTGCCAGCCATTTGTGGAATGACGGACACCTGCTGCGCGGTTGCATCTTTCACCTGGTTGATCGACCGGGCAGTGTTCTCGGCTTGTGTGGCAATCTCGGTAGCCGCTGTTGTCATCTCTTGCAGGGTGCGGTCGATGGCCTGCGCGTTTTTGCGCGTTAAGTCGATCGCTACGGCAATCTGCTCGGCTGAGCGGGTTTGTTCATTGGTCATGCGGGTTACCTGCGCCGCCGATGCGCTCATATTCTGCGAGGCCTTGAGAATATCCCGTGCGGCGCGTGTCTGTTCAACCATCGCCTGGCTAACCTGCTGCGCCGCGCGGCGAAGCCCGCCCGATTGCTCGGCAATGCTGCGGGCAGCTACGGATTGCTGGCTGGTTGCCTGCGAGATCTGTCGCGACTGTTCCGTGACGGTACGCACGGCCCTGGTGGCATGGCTACCCGACTTGATCTGCTCGTCAGCAGCTCTGGCGATCTGCGCGTTCACGATCACCAGGTCGCCGATACTGGTCAGGATGCGGTCCAGGCCCTCTCCGGCAGACTGCGCTTGCTGCGCGCTTTCATCGACCACGCGCATATTTTCGGTCATGCCGCCAACCACCTCCTGGGTGGTTTGCTGGAGCGTGCGGATCATGGCGGCGATCTCACTGCTGGCCTGGGATGCCCTATCCGCAAGACTGCGGATCTCTTCTGCAACCACCGCAAACCCTCGCCCGGCTTCTCCAGCGCGAGCAGCTTCAATGGATGCGTTCAACGAGAGCAGGTTGGTTCGCTCGGCGATCAGGGTGATGGTGTCGATAATCGCGCCGATCTCTTCCGCGCGGCGGCCCAGCTCTTTTACGGCGCCGGTGCTAGAAGTCATCTTTTCTTGAATGCGCCCCATGCCCTGGATGGCGCGCTTGACGGTTTGCCCGCCGCTCTCGGCCTCCGCGGCCACCTTTCGGGATGTCACCTCGGCTTCTTTGGTCAAGTCTGCCGTAGCCCGGATGGAGTGTTCCAGTTCGTTTACCGCGCTGCCCGCATTGGTCGAGGCTTCGCTGATCGTGGCGGTATTCTGCGCAACCTGTTCGATCGAGGCTGCCATCTCTTCGATGGCAGCATTCACGTCTTCCGTCATGGTGTTCATCTTGACTGCTGTGGCGGATACCTCTTCCACCGAGGAGGCGACTTCATTGATCGATGCGGTGATCTGCTCGGCGGCGGCAGCGACATCTTCTGCGTTTGCAGCCACGCTGCGCACCGACCGCGACAACTCTTCGATCCCCGCGGCGTTCTCATTGATGGCGGCGGTTAAATCTTCGGTGTTCTCAGCCACGCTGCGTATGGATGCGCTCACCTGGGTGATCGAAGCCGTCGATTGGGTGGTAGCTCCAGCGACTTCTTCAGCAAGGTTCACGACGCTTCCCAATGAGCGCCCTATTTCTTCAACGCCCGAGGCATTTTCCTCAGCGTTGGTCGCCAGGTCTTCCATCGAGCGGCCCACCTCCTCGATCGAGGCGGCCATCTGGCCTGCTGAGGCGTTAATATCCTCTACGTCCTGGGTTACAGTGCGCGCCTGGGCGGCCGTCTCTTGCAGCGTGCGGGTGAGGTCGTTGGCCATCTGCGTTATCTCCCCCAACTGCTGCACCTGTTTGCCTGTTCGGTTTTGGATCGCGTTTAGGGTATTCGCATTGCGGTTCTGATCGCTGCGCTGGAAAAAATTTTTAAACATGACGACTCCCTCTCCTGTCTCTCATTGCAAAAAATTCTGCTGTTTCGATTAAACAGATCCTGCCGTGCTAGGTAATTCGCCGAAAGTATCTTAACAATGGAAGTTCTACGCCTGGCGAATTACTAGGGTAAAACGCCCGGATGCAGAAGGCTGTTTGTAAAGGTACTTCTGGCGTTTTACTTAGCGGCGGGCAGGGCGTTTTCCTCTTGCAAGGTGTCGCGCTCGCCCTCCGTAAGCAGCCGGGCAAGATTGATGATCAGCACCAGCCCACGCGGCAGCGTGGCCACGCCTTCCAGGTACAGCACGCCTGGCCCTGTAAGACCATCCGGCACCGGGCGGACTTGTTCTGCATCGATCTGAATAAATTCGCGCGCAGAATCGGCGATCATGCCCACCTGGCGCTCGCCGGCGCGGCCCTCTATCCGAACGATGATCATGCGCGTGCGCATGTTTTTTTCGGCAGGTGGCAGGCGGAATCGCTTGCGCAGGCTGATCACCGGGATCACCTGATTTCGCGCAGAAACAACGCCTTCGACGAACTCTGGCGCGTTCGGAACGCGCGTTATCGTTTCGACCATTTCGACGCGCAGCACCTGCTCGGATGGTACAGCGTATACCACGTTATCCACTTCCATTAATATGTATGATTCAGGCATTGGTTCGATCCTTCCTCAACTGGTTGAGCAGGCCGGGCACATCCAGAATGAGCACTACCTGCCCGTCGCCCATTTCTGTCGCGCCGCTGATGCCGGGTTGGGTGACCAGGGGATCGACCAGCGGGGCTACTACAGCCTCGCGGATCGTTTCGACTCTGTCCACGACCAGCACCGGTCGGCTGCCGTCCTTTTCCGCGGCGCAGACCAGGCCAAAGGCACGCTTTTGCCTGGCGCGTACATTTGTTGGGGGAGTTTCTGGCTCCTGGCGGATGCCGAACCAATCCGACAGGCGGTGCAGAACAAAAAATTCATCCTCTTTCAACAGCATCTCACCGGCTTCAGCGCGGACCACGTTCCCTTCATTGATTTCGACCACGTGGTCGACCGAATCCTGCGAGATGCCATAACGCTCATCGCCCACGCGCACAAAGAGCACATCCTGGATCACCAGGGTGAGTGGCAAGGCCATGCGGAAGGTGGAGCCCAGGCCGGGGTTTGTTTCCAGGCTCAACCGCCCGCCAAAGGCGCGTACCATTCGGGCGGCTACGTCTAGCCCCACGCCGCGACCTGCCGCGAGATCGGCCTGAGTCTTTGTAGAGAAGCCGGGGCGGGTGATCCAGTCCAGCGCTTCTTCAGCGGTCATTGCGTGCCCATTTTGTGGGCGGCCTAGCTCCGCGGCGCGCGCTTCTACCCGGCTTAGATCGACACCGCGCCCATCGTCAGACACTTCCACCAGGATGCGGTCGCCGTGGGGCATTCCGCGTAAGGTCAGGGTACCCACGCGCGGTTTGCCAAGCTCTGCGCGCTCGGCGGGCGGCTCGATGCCGTGGGTGATCGCATTGCGAACCAGGTGGATCAGCGGGTCGAGCAGGCGCTCCACCAGCATTTTGTCGAGCTCGGTCGTTTCGCCCTGGATGATCAGGCGCACTTCTTTTTGTGAAGCGCGCGCCAGATCGCGCGCGACCAGCGGCATCTGATTGAAGGCTTCTCCAAGCGGCACCATTCGGGCATACAGGATCGCCCGGCGCAGATCGCGCAGCGTGCGCCCCATCTGCTGTTGGATCTCGCGCAGGCGGCGGCGCTCGGCGGGCAGGAGATGGCTAAGCCTACCGACCGCATCCTCGAGCCGGGCACGCTGAACGACCAGATCGCCGGCATATCGCATCAGGGCATCCAGCCGATCGAGCCCCACGCGCACTTGCGAACCGCGCACCGGCTCGCGACTTTGGCGCGGGGCCGGTACGACAGTTGATGCCTGGGGTAAAGTAGCGGGCAGCTCAGGAGATTGCGCGGCAAGCGGGATCACTTCATCGGCGATAATGGTACCGGCGTCGATTGACTGCGCGGAGGTAACCAGGAAGAGGAAGTGAATGGCGCCCCCTTTCATGACGGGCACGGCTTTGATCAACTTTCCGGCGTTTGTAATCTGCTGGCGCGCCAGGTCTACGTTTTCGCCGCGCTCGGCACGCTGGGGCGAGGGAACGAACATCACCAGTGTGAAAACTTGCCCGGCGCGGATTTCTGCTTCGATTTTCCGCAGATCAAGGTCGGAAAGGTTCTTCACCAAATCGGGGTAGGCGGCTAAACCGGGCAGCATCTCTGCCGGCGCAGCCGATAGCGCGTGTTCCAGCGAGGGACTAGCGGATATGGTTGGCGGTTTGGGCGCTTCTGGGGTTGCTGGCGGCTTCTGCGGCTGCTCGTGCGCAATTGCTTCCAACTTCGCCAGGTCTGGCTGTATATCAGGCATCGCGCGGCGCGGATCTTGAATAGTTTCGATCACCGCGGAAAAGGTGCTGGTAGAGGCAAGCAACTGATCTACCAGCACCGAGTCGATAGCAACTTGCTTGTTCTTGATGGCGTTTAGAACGGTCTCCATGGCGTGGCTGAGCGTGGCGGCATTCTCCAGCCCAACCATGCCCGAGAGCCCTTTTAACGTGTGGAAAGAGCGGAACAGGTCGTCGACCAGTTCCGCCTGCTCAATGGGGTCAGCCTCTTCCATACGCAGCAGGCAGGCGTGGATGTTCTCCAAATGATCTGCCGCCTCTTCAAGAAATCCTTGCAGGAATGAGCCTGTAGAAAATGAATCCATGCGCCTTCTTAGCCTAGCAGTGACTTTACTTCGGTGAGGATATCTTGGGGCATGAACGGCTTTATCAGGTATGCATTTGCACCTGCCGAAAGCACCTGCTCTCGGATCGAGTCCTCTTTCTGCGTGGTGATTACTAGAATGGGAATTTCGCCAAAATGATGATGACTGCGAACGAATTGGAGAAATTCCAAACCATGCATGTCGGGCATGTTTAGATCCAGCGTGATGCAGTCATAGTTGCGCAGCATCACCTGCTCGAGTGCTTCCAAACCACTGCTGGCTTCGCGAAACACGGGGTTTAACGGGCGCAGTGCTGTCATGATCATTTTGCGGATGATAGCCGAATCGTCCACGATGAGCAAGTTTGGGCTTTTCTCTGTTTGCAACGACTACCCCTATTCCCTTCAGTTGGAAAGTATGCAAGAAGCCTGTGTGCCGCCCCAGACGTTTGTAGAGCGTTTTCTGATTGCCCCCCGGCTGCATTGACCGTGTTGACCGGAAACAAACTCGCGGGCGAGTTCATACAATGCATCATTATTATATTCATTAACGAGAACCGATGCGAATCAAAGAAAGGCCAAGATATGCTGGCCTTTCCTCAAGAATACGAGAGGATTCTATCCGGTCAACCGGCTATTCTTCGCGCAATCCGGTTGTTTCGACGCTCTGCTGCCACAATTGTCGCCCGATCTCGGGTGAAGTGACGTCGGCGGGCAGCTCGCGGCGGGTGAATTTCGTGTAGTAGGCTCCGCTGACCGTGCGCATCTCAGGGGCGGCGCATAGGTGGATGATGGGCTTTACACCTTTCTCTACCGGCACGGAAAAAAGATTCAGCAAACGCAGCATGAGGCGGTAGATTGCGGCGTTGTCGCTGGCAATATTGGTTGCCACAATGCCGGGTGTGATGGCGTTGGCTGTAACGCCGGTTCCGGCGAGGCGCCGGGTGAGCTCGTTTACAAAGACGTTCATGGCGCGCTTGCTTTGCGCGTAGGCAATCAGGCCGTTATAGGCTTTCTCGCCCTGCTGCTTCTCAAACTGCGAACGAGCGAAGCGGAACACACTCGATGTTACTTCAACCACGCGTGCGTCACCCGTCTGCTCGGCTGCGCGGCGGATATTTGGCATGAGCAGGTTGGTGAGCAGGAAGTGGTTGAGGTAGTTCAACGCCCAGGTCATCTCGAAGCCGTCTGGCGAACGTTCAAACTTCATTGTGCTCGCGCCGACGTTGTTCAGCAGCACATCCAGGGTGGGGTGAGTGGCAGAATATTCGGCGGCGATACGCCGGATATCCGCCTGGGCGGAAAGCTCGCCCTGAAGCACTTCCACTGTTTGTTTAGGGTTCGCTGCCTGGATTGCTTCCGCCGCGGAGCGCAGCCGTTCGGGGCTGCGCCCGGCGATGACGACTTTTGCCCCCAACTGGGCAAGCTGAATGGCAGCGTGCAAGCCCAATC
>JAEYTI010000105.1 GCA_023434145.1 Chloroflexota bacterium
GGTGCATTCACATGACAGCCCAGTGGAACCGAATATCCCTTGTTATGTGCGTGCACCGATAGACCGCATCTCTTCTTCAATTTCCCATTGATCGAATGACCCAGGTCGCGGTGTGCACATGCCTCGCGGCTTTTTGTTTCCTCCAATACGGAAACCCCTGCCACAGCCCCGGCGCGCGATCCCTCGCGCATCCGCGGCTTTTGTGTTTAAATGGTTCTCTGGAGATTCTCACGGTATGTCCCCTCGGATGAAGAAGTTTTTCTCGTATTACAAGCCTTACCTGCCCCTGTTTATCAAAGTGCTGCTGGCGGCTTTCCTGGTCGCCGGGCTCACGCTGATCTTCCCGCTGCTGGTGCGCCACGTCACCAAAGATATCCTCGAAGGCCCCGCGCCTGATGCCCTACGGCAGATTTTGCTCACCGGCGGAGTGATGATCGTGCTGATCGCAGTGCAGACCCTGCTCACTTATTACTACGACTACTACGGCCACGCTCTTGGCGCGATGATGGAGAGCGATATGCGCCAGGAACTGTTCGAACACATGCAGAAGCTTTCGTTCCGCTTCTACGACGAGCAGCGCACCGGACAGTTAATGTCGCGGGTGACCAATGATCTGCTCAACCTGGCGGAACTCTACCACCACGGCCCGGAGGATTATGTCATCTACGCGGTGAAGTTCATCGGCGCGTTCATCATCCTGCTGACTATCAACGTGCCGCTGACAGTGGCGGTGTTCCTGTTCCTGCCGTTTATCGCCTGGTTCGGGCTGCACTTCAACAAGAAACTGCGCGTGATCTTCCGCCGCAGCCTGGAGCGCATCGCCGACGTGAATGCGCAGTTAGAAGATACGCTGGGCGGCATCCGCGTGGTCAAATCGTTCACCAACGAGGAGGCCGAAGCGCGTAAGTTCGCCTATGAGAACAGCCGCTTCCTTCAGAGCCGTAAGGATATCTACTGGATCGAATCGATCCTCTGGCAAGGGATGGGGGCGTTCACGATGCTCATCACCGTGACGGTGGTGATCTACGGCGGCGTGAACATCGTCAACGCCCGGCTGGACCTGGCCGACCTGCTCACCTTCCTCCTCTACATCGGTGCGCTGATCGAGCCGGTGCAAAAGCTCAATCACATCACCCAGCAGCTCATGCAGGGAATGACCGGTTTCGATCGCTTTATGGAAATCATCAACACGCAGCCCGAAATCCAGGACTCACCGGATGCTGTAGAAATCTCGCGTGCACGGGGAAACGTGACCTTTCGCGGAGTCAGTTTTCGCTACGGCGAGAATCAATCCTACGTGCTGCGCGATCTCAACCTGGAGGTGCCCGCCGGTGAAACCATAGCCCTGGTCGGCTCATCTGGCGTTGGCAAGACCACCCTGTGCTCGCTGATCCCCCGCTTCTACGAGGTCACCGAGGGTGAGGTGCTGCTGGACGGCGTCAATGTGAAGAATATCAAGCTCCATTCGCTGCGTCGGAACGTGGGCGTGGTGCAGCAGGATGTGTACCTGTTCGCCGGAACGGTCTATGAGAACATCCGCTACGGCAAGCCGGAGGCGACCCGCGAGGAGATTATCGAGGCGGCAAAAAAGGCCAACGCCCACGACTTTATCATGGCGCTGCCTAACGACTACGATACCGACATCGGCCAGCGCGGAGTGAAGCTCTCGGGCGGGCAGAAGCAGCGCATCAGCATCGCTCGCGTGTTCCTCAAAGATCCGCCGGTGCTGATCTTCGACGAGGCGACCAGTTCGCTGGATAACGAATCCGAGCGCGTGGTGCAGGATTCGCTGGAGGTTCTGGCGCAGAACCGCACCACCTTCGTCATCGCCCACCGGCTGTCGACCATCCGCAACGCCAGCCGCATCGTTGTGCTGACCGACCGCGGGATCGAAGAGCAGGGAAACCACGAAGCGTTGTTGGCGCGAAACGGAACGTACGCACGCCTGTACAATATGCAGTTTGGCGGTTCTCCGCTAAAATCCCTAACCAACGCACACGGAGACTGACATGGTTGATATGCTGGTGAAACTCTACGAACTACCGCCCGTCCCTGCCATCCGGCAGCGGGAGGATTCCGCCATAATCATCCGCCGCGCCCGGCCCGATGAGAAACACCGCATTGGCATGTGGGTTCGCCAACACCTGAACCCCGGCTGGGACGACGGCGCTGAAACGGCCTGCGAGGTCCGCCCGCCGACCTGCTGGATCGCGGTGGAGAACATGCCGCTGGACCATCCGCCCGAGCATGGCTACGATCTGCCCCACGAGCGGCTGGTAGGTTTTGCCTGTTACGACGTGAACATGCGCGGCATCTTTGGCCCAGTGGGCGTGCAGGATAGCTATCGCCACCGTGGAATCGGCGCGGCGCTGACCGTCCGCGCGCTCCAAGATATGGCCGACCAGGGCTATGCCTACGCGGTGATCCAGTGGGCCGGCGACCCAGATTGGTACGCCCGCATCACCGGCGCTACGGTGATCCCGGACTCCGAGCCGGGCTCGACGCGGAACCCGCTCCTGGCGGTGTGAAGAACGCCTAACCCCGGCCCTCTCCATTTTCACAAAGAACGTGAAAATGGAGAGGGTGACTTGTTTCGCAATTGTTCTCTGGTCACCATGCTCCTACGTGGTGGCCCGCTCTTGACGCTCTACGCCCGCACCTTGTTTATTAACAAAACCGAAGGTAAAAATGATTGATCCAGGTTTGCAAGAGAAAGTAGTCCTTATCACTGGGGCAAACAACCCCATTGGTATTGGCGCTGCAGCAGCGCACGCCTTTGCTCGACAGGGAGCCAAAGTTGCTATCACATATTTACGGTTACCGCCTGATAAACACGGGTTTCAGGTGGAGGAGGTCTCGCGAGCAACCGAAATGGGGCTTCCTTATTACCACGCGTTGCGAATGAAGACAGCTGAGGAACTGTTACAACTGATCCAGGCTGATGGAGCGCAAGCACAGGCGCTGGAAATTGACCTCACCATACCTGACAACATCCCTTTAGTTTTCGATTGGGCTGAACAAGTAATAGGGCCAGTAGATATCCTGGTGAACAACGCAGCGCATTATGATGCGCGTGACACGATCGTGTCAACTACCTTTGAAACCATCGAACAAACCTTTGCGGTTAACGTACGCGCTGCGGTGCTGCTAATGGCCGAATTTGTCAAGCGGCAGCAAGCGCGGCAGGCTCGTTTTGGCAGGATTATTAATCTCAGCACGGATGCAGCCCAAGTCTTTGCCGGGCAAATCGCGTACGGAGCGAGTAAAGCAGCGATGGAAGCCTTTACCCGTAGCGTTGCCATAGAAACTGGTTCTATGGGAATCACTGTAAATGCCATCGCCCCAGGCCCAGTACAGACCGGTTATATATCTAACGAATTTGAGAATAAAATCGCGAAAGAAATCCCTTTGGGAAGAATTGGGTATCCAGAAGACATTGCAAACGCGATTGTCTTCTTAGCATCTGAACAGGCAAGCTGGATCACTGGACAGGTAATCAAAGTCTCAGGTGGGCACGCGATCTAAATTGTCATACCACAGGACAATGATTATGCACCCGTGCCTCCCCTCTCCATTTTCCCGTACTTGGAAAATGGAGAGGGGCAGGGGTGAGGCGTTTCTTTACGGCCTATGCTTCTCCGCCAATTTCGTCACAGGCAGCCCGTAATATGTCACCTGCAAGGTGTACGGGTTCCCCTCGCCGATATCTTCCTTTGGACGGATGGCCTGGAAGCGCGGCAGCGCGCCGGTTACCTGCGGGCGAGGTTCCGGATAGCGCCACAGCCCATGCAGGCGGTTGAGCGCGTACAAATGCGTCACGTTGCGGTTGGTATGGTTGTTCCACAGCACAATCAACGGCTCGCCATGCGCGTCGGTGTAATCCATCCCCGCACCGGTAATCGTCTCCATCAATGCACGGAGCTGCGATTCGGTCATCACCGGCGCGAACTTGCCCAGTAGGGCCGGATTGTGCAGCACATCGGGCAGTATTTGCAGAAGTCCTTGCTTGCTCCAGCTTTCCATGCGGAAATGGCGCAGCATCTTTAGCAGAGTCGCCTGCCGCGCATCATCGACCCGTATCAGGTTCGCGCCGGTAACGGTGATGGTGATCTGGGAGGTTGGAGTAAGCGTTAGCCCGGTGATCGCCAGGGCGCGCGCTTCTTCCCGGTAAACGGGTGTTCCGTCGATCCGGACTCCATCTTGCTCAACCATCACCTGTGCATTGGGGGAGAAACCACGCAGCAGCACGTCGACCGTGCGAGCTGCGGGCAGCAGGCTGGTGTCGCCTTCCGCCGGGCCGATGGTGATAGTGGTTGAGTCGCCGACCCAGGCCTGTTTCATGGGGGTGATGGCGTGGGCGCCCTTGAGGTAATCCATGCTGTTGCCCTCGTCCTCGTACAGGGCAAAGCTGCCATCCGCGCCGGGGAAGACGTTGACCGTCAGCGCGGCGGGTGCCTCCACGCCGCCCTTGCCCACGCGTGGGCCCAGCGGAACAATCGCACCGGCCCGCGCAAACACCGGCACGTCGCGCAGCGTGCCATAAACGGCGTGCCAGGCGTTTCCGGGGTAGTGCTGGCCTGAGAAGAAGTCAAACCAGTCGCCTTCCGGCAGCCAGGCGACCGCGCGGCTCAGGCGCGTATCTGGGTCACGCGGGGTGATGAACGGCGCGACGAGCAGTTGATCGCCGAACAAGTACTGGTTCGGGCAGGCGTAGGCTTCTTCGCGTTCGGGATGGTCGTAATACATCGGCAGCACCGGCGGGATGCTGTCGGTGTGGTAGCGCCATGCCATACTGTACAGATATGGGATCAGCATATGACGTAGCTGCATTACGTCGCGGGCGGCCACAAACGTTTCCGCGTCAAAGCCCCACGGGCGGCGCTCGTGGAAGGCATTTTTGGTGCTGTGCAGGCGCATCACCGGTTGGAAGACACCCATCTGCACCCAACGGGCGTACATTTCCGGATCTTCCACGCCGCCAAAGTGCCCGCCAATGTCGTGGCTCCACCAGCCGTAGTTGACGTTGGAAGAGGTGGCGGTGAAGTAAGGCTGGAAGGCCAGCGACTCCCAACTAATCACCGAGTCGCCGGAGAAGCCAATGGGGTAGCGGTGGTTGCCCAGCCCGCCCCAGCGCGAGAAGATGAAGGAGCGGCGGTTGCCGTCGCGGCCCAGATCCAGGAAATGCAAGTGGTTGAGCCACCACAGAGGGTCTAAGCCCGAAAGGCGCGTGCGCGCACCCTGCTGCCAGTCCATCCACCAGAAGTCCACGCCGCGGTTCTCTTCAGGATGATGCAGAATGCGGAAGTAGGCATCCACAAACACCGGGTTGGTGATGTCGAACTCCACCGGCTCTCCCTTCGTCGGGTCCTGGCCAATGGCCTCGCACATGGCCTCATAGGCTTCTTCATGCGGCCAAACACCCAGGGCCGGGTGCAGGTTCATGGCCGTTTTCAAACCCTGATCGTGCAGGAACCGGATGAAGCCATCCGGATCGGGGAACAGCTCGCGGTTCCAGGTGTAGCCCGTCCAGCCGCTCGATTCGTTGCCGGTCTTGGTAATATGCCAGTCCATGTCGATGATGCAGACCGAGAGCGGCACTTCGTGCTTCTCAAAGTCGAGCATCAGATCGGTGAGTTCTTGCTGGCTGTATTCCCAGTAGCGGCTCCACCAGTTGCCCAGCACAAAACGCGGGATCATCGGCACCGCGCCGGAAATGCGGTTGAAATCGCGCAGGCAGTCGTGATAGGCGTGGCCGTAGCCCAGGAAATACAGATCGAGCTGGCCTTCGGGCTGGCTGCGCGGTTCCAGCCAGCCGACATCGTTGAACACCAGGCTGTTCGAATCATCGACTACCGCCCAGCCGCTTCGCGAGATCAAGCCCAGGCTTATGGGCGTTGCCCCGTTCACCTCGTCGAGCGTGCGGGCTGTGCCGCCCAGGTTGGCCGGGTCTTTATCGCCCATGCGCCAGGTGACACCCAGGCTTTTGACCTCGATGGTCAGGTTTTCTTCGGAGAAGGGCGCATCCGGCAGGTAGGTCAGGCGCAGATCGTCTGTCTCGATCACCAGCCGCCCGTCCACTTCCTGCGCAGAGTACTTTGGAACCGGCTGCTTGCGGAACCAGAACGCCTGGCTGGCGCGCTCTTCAAAAATATTCAGCGGACTCCACTCCATGCGGATCAGGCGCGAGGCAAGCACGGTGAACCGTGCCCGCCCGGCGCGAACGACCGCGCTTGAGTCAGCTTCGGAGGGAAATGACAGCTTGAAATGAGAAGGGATCATATCCATGAGGGAAATTCCATTTGTTTTGAATTTTGTAGTTTTGATTGCGTTTTGCCGGACGCGTCCGGCAAAACGCAATCAAAACTACAACATCGATATTATAGCTTTGGAACTGTTTCGCAAAGCCCCATCTTGTATTTATGGTACACTTTTTTGAGATGATCTAACGCTCCGCTCCCCAGGGGTTTACCAATGCCGGATATTCAGCAGTTTGTTAACACCGTTATCGACAACGTCGAAAATGTGATCGTCGGCAAGCGCCCGGCGATCGAGATGCTCATGGTTGCCATGCTGTGCGAGGGCCACGTCCTGCTCGAAGATGTGCCCGGCGTCGGCAAAACCATGCTGGCGCGCTCGCTGGCGGTCAGTTTGGGCGGGCAGTTCAACCGCTTGCAGTGCACGCCCGATCTGCTGCCGAACGACGTGACCGGGGTATCGATCTACAACCAGCAGAACGCCAAGTTCGAGTTCCGCCAGGGGCCGGTGTTTGTCAACGTGCTGCTGGTGGATGAAATCAATCGCGCCACGCCGCGCACGCAGTCCTCCTTGCTCGAAGCCATGCAAGAGCAGCAGGTCACGGTCGATGGCGTCACCTACCCGCTGCCGCGGCCCTTCCTGGTGCTGGCGACGCAGAACCCGATCGAATACGAAGGCACCTTCCCCCTACCCGAAGCCCAACTCGACCGCTTCCTCATGCGCCTGTCGGTCGGCTACCCATCGCACGCCGATGAGCGCGTGCTGCTGGTGCACCTCCAGCGCGAGCACCCCATCAACCGTATCCAACCGGTGGTAGCGGCGAGCACGCTGCTAGAGATGCAAAAACAGCTCTGGGAAATCTTCGTGGAGGACAGCCTGCAAGATTACATCGTCAAGCTGGTTGGCTCCACTCGTACCCACCCCGATCTGGCCCTGGGATGCAGCCCGCGCGCGTCGCTGGCGCTGTTCAAGGCCGCGCAGGCCCTGGCTGCTATCCGGGGGCGCGATCACGTCATCCCCGACGATATCCAGTATCTCACGCCCGCCATCCTCACCCACCGCCTGATCATCGCCCCTGAGGCCGAGCTGCGCGGACGTACCGCGCAAACCATCCTGGCGGATATCCTGGAACGCACGCCGCTGGAGATTGGCAAGCTGGATGGGTGATTCGTTCGCCGTCTTTCTGTTCCTGCTGATTCTACTGGCCGTCTTCACACGCGAGACGTTCGTGATGGTGCTGCTGTATCTCTTTGTCGGTGTCAACGTACTCGGGCGCTGGTGGAGCGCCACGGTGGTCAGCAAGGCCACGTTCAGCCGCCTGTACGATCACAAGGTTTTCCCCGGCGAGCAGGTGCCCGTACGCCTGGAAATTCGCAACGGGAGCTGGCTGCCGGCGGTGTGGATGCGCGTGCAGGACTTTTTTCCCATCGAGCTGGCCGAAGTGAGTACCTTCTCGCAGGTCGTGAGCCTGGGGCCGCGCAATGAAGCACGCTTGCACTACAATCTTAAGGCGCATAAGCGCGGCTACTATACTGTCGGCCCGCTGATGCTCTCCTCAGGCGATCTTCTGGGCATCACCGGCGAGCGCAGCAGCGAAGGCCCTTCCGACCACCTGACCGTCTACCCGCGCGTGATCCCGCTGACTAGCATGAAACTGCCCTCGCGCTCGCCGATGGGCACCATGCGCCACAGCCAGCCGATCTTTGAAGACCCCACCCGCCCGATGGGCAAGCGCGATTACCAGGCCGGTGACTCGCTGCGCCGTATCGACTGGAAGGCCACCGCAACAACTGGGCGCATGCAGACCAAGCTGTTCGAGCCGTCTATCGCGTTAGAAACGGCCCTGTTCCTCAACCTCAGCCTCGCCGATTACCAGATCCGCACGCGCTTTGACGCCACCGAGCTGTCCATCGTCGTCGCCGCCTCAGTCGCCAACTGGGTGATCGCCCAGCGCCAGTCTGCCGGGCTGTACGCCCACGCCCACGACCCGCTCTCCGCCGACAGCCGCCCCGTGCCTATCCACCCGCGCAAAGGCCGCGCGCACCTGATGCGCATGTTAGAGATCATGGCGCGCATTCGCACTGCCGAGATCGAGCCGTTCCCCACGCTGATCAGCCAGCAGCGCGTACGCCTTGCCTGGGGCACTACCATGATCGTGGTCACCGGTGCGCCCGATCAGGCGCTGTTCGATGAGCTGCTGCAAGCGCGCCGCGCGGGCCTCAACCCGGTGCTGATCTCCTGTGGCGAGTTCCCCAATTCGCGCCAGTCGGCGCAGCACAGCAAGACGCTGCGCATCCCGTTCTACAATATCCGCGACGAGCGTGATCTGGATATGTGGAGGAAGTAGCCAATGAACGGCCAGTCGCGCGAGCTGCCCGAAGGATACACCGTCAACCGTGACCAATCGCGGCGGTTCAGCAGCCTGCTCGTCGCCGGGATGATGGTGTGCGTGGCAGTGGGAGCCGTGCAGTTAGGCCAGCGGATTGTTCCCACCTGGCATGGCATGTACCTGGTCTGGGTTGCCGGGCTGGTATCGCTCGAAGCCATCTTTACCCGCCCACAGACAAAAAATCTCGAAGGCCGCGACCGCTGGATCTTCCACATCTCAGAATGGGTCGCCTTTGCAGTAGTGATCAAGTTACTCCAATACCTGCTCAACGACCCCGTGCAGCTTCTTGCCGATATTCCGCGCTGGCAGCAGAACTTTGTGGAAAATTTCTTCACTGGCGAATACGTTTTCGCGCTGGGACTTTGCGCCGCCACCTGGCTGGCAGCCAAGTTCTACAGCCGCGAGCTGGATGAGCTGCACGAGCGCGAGGACGAAGCCCAGTGGGATGAGCTTGGCAAGGTGCAAAACACGCTGCACACCATCCGCGACCGCATCGCCTCGCGTATTTTTATGCTGGGGGCGCTGGTGGTAGCGCTGGCAGTCTTTACGCGGGTGGATGCCTCCGGGCTGCTCAGCCGCTTCAACCCGCCCGATCTCAGCACCAGCACGCCGGTAATCAACGTGCTGGTGTACTTTGTGCTGGGCCTGGTGCTGATGAGCCAGAACCAGTTCAATATGCTGCGCACGCGCTGGCTGTGGCAAAAAATCACCATCAGCAGCGAGATCGCCCGCAACTGGGTCAAATACGGCCTGATCGCCTTCCTGGCGCTGGCGGTGCTTGTGTTCTTCCTGCCCACCAACTACTCCATCGGCCTCTTCGATACCCTGCGCTACAGCCTGGACTTCATTGTCCGCGGTCTGACATTCCTGTTCATGCTCATTATGCTGCCGATCACATTTTGCTTGTCGCTGTTCAACTGGCAAACACAGGAAGTGCCCCCAGAGACGGAGCCGCCAACCTTCCCAACCCTGCCGCCCGCAGCCCCCGCAGGTGAACCGATCTTGTGGTGGGAAGTGCTCAAGTCGCTGTTGTTCTGGGGTGTGTTCCTTGGCATTATCATCTTCGCCCTGCGCTACTACCTGATGCAGAACGCGGCCCTGTGGTCGGCCATCACTGGCTTCCCGCTGTTCCGCTGGATCGGCGGTATCGCGCGCGGTCTGTGGGACTGGCTGCGCGGGGCAAATCGGGCGGTTGCCAACATGGTACGTGGAGGTCTCCGCCGCGCGCGCAAGCAGACCATCGCCCCGGCGCAGGCCCTCCGCCGCATCTTCAACCTGAATAAGATGACCCCGCGCGAGCGTATCATCCACTTCTATCTCAACCTGATCGAGCTGGGCGGCGAGCGCGGCCTTGGGCGCAAACCCGCGCAAACCCCCTACCAGTACGAACAGCGCGTCGCCTCCCAACTGCCCGAAATAGACCCCGACCTGCACAGTCTGACGGATACCTTTCTGGAAGCCCGCTACAGCCAGCACCCGGTCGAAGAGCAGGACGCTGCCCAGGCCAACAGCCTGTGGGAGAAGATCAAAGCCACGCTGCGGAGTTGGAAGGCATGAATTTGAATATATGCTTAACCATTACCTGCGGGAATCCACAAGTTGTTTTATTTTAAACTTCATTACAATGTGTTTATCCGTGGAATGTTAGACAAGGGAAGAATTCGATGAAAACACATTGGGTAATCGCAGCGATCATTACACTTTTCTTTGTTCAGGGATGTACAGCAGAACCTGTAAATCGCCCAACAACGGAAACTGGCACAACGATTGCTGCGGCAACCTTTACCGTTGCCCCGACAGACAGCCCAACGACGACAGTTACACCTGTTCCCCCGGGTGTTTTTGCTCTGCTATTTTGTTCTCCACTGGTATTGGATTATGATCCTTCCGTTTGGAAAGATACGTCGAATTACACAGACACTTCGATGATCGTTAACAATTTGCAGTCACGCGATCTTCCTACCTGCACGCTGGGCCCCCAGGGAGCCAGCGGAAATTATCCCCCCGCGGATGAAATTGTTAAGCTGGGTAATATTCAGTATGAGTTTTCATCCGGTGTGAGCGAAGTAACTGGAGAGGTGATCGCTCTGTATATCTTAAATTCTGAGATAGAGGGTGACAATCCAAATAATGGATTAACAAAAATCAACGTGTTTGCCAGTCAGTCGGAATGGGAGCAGTGTAAATTGTTGGCGGAAGAGGTCTTATCTAGCTTACATGCCTCGCCCTAAAACATGATCAGGTAATGAAACTACCGAAAAACAATGCCCTTGCATTTTGCCGAATCTTGATCTCTAGGCTATAATTTGGGCAACTTGTATTCACTTTCTAATCATTAGCGGGGAAGGTTACGATGATCGGAAAGGATCCGGTGAACCATTACAACCAGGGAGTGAGGAAAAATGGCAGCCCAATACGATATCGCAATCATCGGCGGTGGGATTGTTGGAACGGCAACGGCGATGGCGCTGGTTCAAGAGACCAATGCCAAAGTTGTGATTTTGGAAGCCGAAGAAAAAGTTGCAGCCCACCAGACGGGCCATAACAGCGGGGTAATCCACTCAGGCCTGTATTACAAGCCCGGCTCGCTCAAGGCCAAGAACTGCGTAGAAGGCCGCGAGGCGATGTACCGCTTCTGTGCCGAGCACAACATCGCGCACGATAACTGTGGCAAGCTGGTGGTGGCGGTTAACGAAGCCGATCTCCCTGCCCTCGATCGGTTGGAGGAGCGCGGGCACGCCAATGGGCTGGTTGGGATGAAACGGCTGAAGAGCAAGGCCGAAATAAACGAATATGAGCCGCATGTGAACGGCATCGAAGGTTTATACGTTCCGCAGACCGGCATTGTCGATTACAAGCAGGTTACTGATGCGTACGTCCGTATCATAAAAAATCGCGGTGGCGAGCTTCGGCTCAATTCGCGAGTCACCTGCATCGAACGGCGCGGCAGCGAGATCGTGCTGGAGACGCCCGCGGGTGAGGTTCACGCGCGGAATATCGTCAACTGCGCCGGCTTGCAATCTGACCGGGTGGCGCGCATGGCCGGTGTCGATCCCAAGCTGCAAATCCTGCCCTTCCGCGGCGAGTATTACGAGCTGCGCAAAGAGTCTGAGCACCTCGTCCGCAACCTGATCTACCCCGTGCCCGACCCGCAGTTCCCCTTCCTGGGCGTGCATTTCACCCGCATGATCCACGGCGGCATTGAGGCCGGCCCCAACGCGGTGCTGGCGTTCAAGCGTGAGGGCTACGGGCATTGGGATATCTCGCTGAAAGATATGACCACCTACGGATTCTATTCTGGCTTCTGGCACATGGCACTCAAGCACTGGAAGATGGGTTTTGGCGAATTCTACCGCTCCTACAGCAAACGTGCATTTGTCAAAGCACTCCAGCGGCTGATGCCCGAGCTAAAGATGGAAGACGTGCATTCCGCCGGATCGGGCGTGCGCGCGCAGGCTTTAGAGCCAAACGGCGCGTTGGTAGATGACTTCCGCATCGTGGAAGCCGAGTGCATGGTCCACGTACTCAACGCTCCTTCGCCTGCCGCAACCGCATCCATTAGCATCGGCAAAGCCATCGCCGGTATGGCAGTGAAGAACTTCCAGCTGGCATAATCACATTCCGTCCACTGGCAGCCGCCGGTGCGCATTTGCACCGGCGGTTTACTTGCCACCACGCTCATGGGAGGAGAAAAATGCTGATAATCGAAACACCGCACTTGATCATGCGTGATTTACAGGAAACAGACCTACAGCCATTCTTCGCGCTCTCTTCAGACCCGGCGATTACACAGTTCCAAACCTATCTCCGCATGGAGAATGAAGAACAGGCGGCGGAATGGCTAAAAAACGCCGCGCATCATAACCAGCAGCAGCCACGCGAAGCTTATAACCTGGCGATCATCCGAAAGCAGGACCAACAGTGGATCGGCTGGATTGGCATGGGTCAGCCAAAGGACAAATCGCTAGGCGATCTGGATTTTGGTTACGCGCTCAGCCGCCACTATTGGGGCATGGGCTACATGACCGAGGCGCTGCGCGGCCTGATCGATTTTAGCTTCCGCGAGCTGAACATCCAATCGATGTTTGGAGAATGCGAGGTGGAAAACGTCGCATCGGCGCGGGTGATGGAAAAGGCCGGTTTCCGTCTTTCAGCCACTTACGAAGAGGCAGACGAAGCCACCGGTAGGATGAAGAAAATGCTCCGCTATGCCATTGCCCGGCCCATTTGGGAGCAGGATTATCAGGAAGAATTGATCCACTTTTCTATTCTCCCTTGACAGATTCTCGATTCTGCGTAGAATCCGTCCGGCATGAAAAATCGAGACAAATTTCGATCCCACATCCACACCTTGAGGAACTTTCCTCAGCGCGTTTTTATTTTTCATATTTTTGTTTCATCCATTTTTTGAAAAAAGAGAGCCGAAAGGCTCTCTTTTTTTGTGCCTGTTCGCACAAACGGAGGTCCAATGATCCGCATTCCTGGCCTGATCGATCCGCACGTACATATGCGCGAACCCGGCGCCACCCACAAAGAAGATTGGGACAGCGGCACGCAGGCGGCCCTGGCCGGCGGCTTTACCATGGTGCTGGCCATGCCCAACACCAAACCGCCTATTGTTGACGGCGAAACGCTGGCGCTCTCGCTGAAACCCGCTGCCCAAAAGGCCCGCTGTGACTACGCGCAGTACCTCGGCGCGGGGCCAGAAAACGCCGCATCCGCGCACACGCTCGCCCCGCGTGTCGCCGGGCTGAAGATGTACCTCGTCCAGACCTACGGACCGCTGCGTCTGGATGACATGACCATCTGGGTGGAGCACTTCGAGCGCTGGCCGGCGAACTCGCCCATCGTGGCGCATGCCGAGGGCCGCAGCATCGCGGCGGTGCTGCTGGTAGCGCAGCTTGCCAACCGCCCGGTGCATATCGCCCACGTCGCCACCCGCGAAGAGATTTTGCTAATCCGCAAGGCGAAAGAAAAGGGCCTGCCGGTGACCTGCGAGGTCGGGCCGCATCACCTGTTCCTTTCCACCGCCGATCAGGGCACTCGGTTGACCGGCGCGCGCGGCGAGGTACGTCCCCGCCTGGCAAACCCGAGCGACGTGCAGGCGCTGTGGGAAAACCTGGACGTGATCGACTGCTTCGCCACCGACCACGCTCCGCACACTTTAGAGGAGAAGGATGGCGAAAACCCACCGCCCGGTTTCCCTGGCCTCGAAACGGCCCTGCCCCTGCTGCTCACGGCGGTTCACGCCGGTCGGCTGACGCTGGAAGACGTGATCGCCCGCTGCGTAGACAACCCGCGCCGCATCTTCCGCCTGCCCGAGCAATCCGAAACCTGGGTAGAGATCGACCCCAATGCAGACTACGTGATTACCGCCGCGCAGGCGTTCACCCGCTCGCGCTGGACGCCCTTCGAAGGTATGCCGGTACGAGGCTGTGTGGAGCGCGTAGTGCTGCGCGGCAAAACCGCTTTTGAAAACGGTCAAATTCTGGCCCCCGCCGGATATGGCGAAAATATAAGAGATTAATATTGTTTTTCCCGGCCTGCGGTCGCAGGCCGAGAAAAAGAACTCTAAATATAACCAATAGGAGTAAAGACGATGGCTATGCACACCCCCCGCACCTATAAGAACAGCAAGCACCTGCCCTTCGGCGATAAGCAAGATACCGCCTTCTACGGCAAGGACATCATCTCGGTCAAGCAGTTCTCGCGTACTGACCTGGAGGACATCTTCGGCGTGGCGCTGGAGATGGAAGAGATGGTGCGCCGCATCGGCAGCTTTGACCTGCTGAAAGGCAAGATCCTCGCAAGCGTGTTCTACGAGCCTTCCACGCGTACCTCCTCTTCCTTCACCGCGGCAATGGAACGCCTGGGCGGCAGCGTGATCCCGATCAACGAAGTGCGCTACTCCTCCGTCTCCAAGGGCGAATCGCTGCCCGATACGGTGCGCACGCTGGAAGCCTACGCAGACGTAATCGTCCTGCGCCATCCCGAAATCGGCTCAGCAGAGCTGGCGGCGAAGTATGCGCGCAAGCCCATCATCAATGCCGGTGACGGCATCGGCGAGCATCCAACCCAGGCCCTGCTCGATCTGTTCACCATCCAGGCCGAAATGAGCCGCGTCGACGGCCTTACCGTTACGATGGTAGGTGATCTGAAATATGGCCGCACGGTTCACTCGCTAGCTCGCCTGTTGGCCCTGTTCAACGTAAAGATCAACTACGTCTCACCGGAAATCCTGCGCATGCCCGCCCACATTATCGAAGAACTGAACGCCCAGAGCATCCAACAGGCCGAATTCTACACGCTCGACGAGGTGATCAGCGAGAGCGACGTACTCTACGTGACCCGCGTACAGAAAGAGCGCTTCGAGAACGTGGACGAATACGAGCAGGTGAAAAATGCCTTTATTATCTCTCCCGAGACACTGACCCGCGCAAAAGAAGAAATGATCGTAATGCATCCGCTGCCGCGCGTTGGTGAGATCACTATGGAAGTGGACGACGATCCGCGCGCTGCCTACTTCCGCCAGATGGAGTACGGCCTGTACGTGCGTATGGCGCTGCTAGCAATGGTGCTGGGTAAGGCGTAAAATAAAGTTACCATGACACAAACATTCTTCTCACTGCTCGAAGCGCGGGCGCAAGCCACCGGCTCGCTGCTGTGCCTGGGGCTCGACCCGCACCCCGCGGATTTACCAGAGCCTACCGCGAACGCCGCCAGGGCATTCTGTATGCGCCTGATCGAAGCAGCCGCGGATTTGGTGACCTGTGTGAAACCCAACGCGGCCTTCTTTGAAGCCTTCGGCCCAGAGGGATGGCAGGCACTGCGCGAGGTAATTGCAGCCGTACCCGCCAATGTGCCGGTGATCCTGGATGCCAAGCGCGGCGACATCGCTTCGACTGCCGATGCCTACGCGCAGTCCACCTTCGAGACGCTGGGCGCGGGCGCGGTGACGCTCAGCCCCTACCTGGGCCGCGACTCGCTCGAGCCATTCCTGAAAGACCCGGCGCGCGGCTGTTTTCTGCTGTGCAAGACCTCTAACCCCGGCGCGGCAGATCTACAAGATCTGGCGCTGGCAGCGGGTGGCCCGCTGCTCTACGAGAAGGTGGCGCAGCTTGCGCAAACGTGGAATGAAAACGGCAATATCGGGCTGGTGGTTGGCGCAACCCAACCCGAATCGCTGCGGCAGGTGCGCCAGGCTGCACCGGACTTATGGTTCCTTGCCCCAGGCGTGGGCGCGCAGGGCGGCGACCTGGCTTCCGCGCTGGCAAACGGCTTGCGCGCGGATGGCCTGGGCATGCTGCTCAACGTCTCCCGTTCGGTCGCCCGGGCGGCAGACCCTCGCCAGGCAGTGATGGACTTGAACGAAGCGGTACGCACAGAGCGGGCAAAAATCCATGCGAGCAGCGCTCCAGCCCAAACAGCCATCTCGGCAAAACTGGCGGATGGCCTGCTGGAAGCCGGGTGCGTGCGCTTTGGCGAGTTCAAGCTCAAGTCTGGACTGATCTCGCCCATCTACATCGACCTGCGTCAATTGGTCACCTACCCGGCGCTGTTAGCAGAGGTTGCTCGCGCCTACCTGCCCGTGCTGCGCGACCTTACGTATGACCGGCTGGCGGCCCTGCCCTACGCCGCCCTGCCGATTGCTACCGCGGTCAGCTTGCAAAACGGCATGCCGATGATCTACCCGCGCAAGGAGACCAAAGAGTATGGCACCAGGGCCGAGATCGAAGGCGAATACCATTCAGGCGAGCGCGTGGTGGTGATTGACGACCTGGCAACCACCGGCGGCAGCAAGTTCGAGGCAATCGAGAAGCTAACGGCGGCGGGGTTGAAGGTGCAAGACGTGGTCGTGCTGATCGACCGCCAGTCTGGCGCGTCTGAGGCGCTTGCGGAAGCGGGCTACCGGCTGCATGCCGTGCTGACTCTCACCGCCCTATTAAACCACTGGGAAAAGACCGGCAGCGTTTCTGCTGAAAAGATTTCCGCTGCACGTACGTTCCTCAAGCTGCGCCCGGAGTAGCATGTACAAAACCCTGCGTCCCTTCATCTACCGTCTCACCCCCGAGCAGGCCCACGAAGTGACCGTTGCCTTACTGCGAGTCGCCGGGGCGCTGCCGCCTGCCGCGTGGCTGCTGCGTGCCCTGTTCCGACCGCGCATCGATGGCCCCACGGTGCAAACTTTCGGGCTGAACTTCCGCAACCCGCTGGGAATGGCCGCCGGGTACGATAAAGACGGCCTCGCCTGGCGCGGGCTGGCATGCCTGGGCTTCGGGCATCTCGAACTGGGCACCGTTACGCCCAAACCGCAGCCCGGCAACCCGCAGCCGCGCCTGTTCCGGCTGGTGGAAGACAGCGCGGTGATCAACCGCATGGGCTTCAACAACCACGGCGCGGACTTTCTGGCTCGCCGTTTGCGCGGAAAACGTCCCAAGGGGCTGGTACTGGGGGTAAACATCGGCAAAAATAAGGTTACGCCGCTAGAGCAAGCGCACGAGGATTACCTTGCCCTGCTCCAAACCTTCGCGCCGCTGGCCGATTATTTGGCGGTCAACGTCTCTTCCCCCAACACGCCTGGCCTGCGCTCCCTGCAGACTCGTGCCGCGCTGGAAGGTATTTTGCAGCCGCTTGGCGCGGAGAAAGCAGCGCAGACACAGAAACTGGGTCGCACGGTGCCGGTACTGGTGAAGCTTGCCCCCGACCTGACGGACGAGGAGTTGGATGGGGCGCTAGAAGCGATCTGCGCTGCCGGGATGGACGGGGTGATCATCAGCAATACCACGGTCTCGCGGCCAAAGCTGTGGTCGCTGCATGCCGGCGAGACGGGCGGCCTCAGCGGCGCGCCGCTCACCGCTCTGTCACTGGCAATGACTCGCAAAGTCGTGGAGCGGCTGAACGGGCGTCTGCCGGTAATCTCCAGTGGCGGGGTGATGTCTGCCGCGGATTATCAGGCCCGGCTCAATGCCGGTGCGGTGCTGGTGCAGCTCTATACCGGCCTGATCTACGAAGGCCCTGGTCTGGTGAAGCAAATTCTTGACGAATCGAACCGAAAATAAAGGAGTGTACGATGTCCAACATTCACACACGTTTACTGGTCACAAAGTTCGCGGAGTGCTTTCGGTTTTATCGGGACATCCTCGGTCTGCAGCCGAAATGGGGTGACGAGAACAGCGGGTACGCCTCGTTTCAAGGCGGACCAGACGGCGAACCGGCGCTGGCGCTCTTCCAGCGCCAGGAGATGTCCGCGGCGCTTGGAACGACACCGCTGCCCCTTGACGCGCAGAGCCAAGACAAAGTCATGCTGATCTTCGGCGTTGGGGATGTAGATGCCGAGGTGGAGCGCATCCGCAAATTGGGCGGGGAAGTGTTCGCCGGCCCAACGGATTTCCCCGATTGGGGCTACCGCGGCGCATACCTGCGCGATCCCGATGGGACGCTGATCGAGCTTCTCACCGGCTTACCCACCGATGCTTGGTCCGAAGACCTCAAAGATGCGGATGATAAACTAAAGCATTAACGAATCACCCGGTGCAATCACCGGGTGATTCGTTAATGCTTGGAACCTGTTGGCGAATTCATTTCCAACAGGTTCCAAGCTGAAACCCACCCATCATCGGGTGGGTTGTAAATAAAAAACTAGCGAAACAGCTTCGGCAGGAACGTGCCTGTCCGGCGCATATACGCGCGGTACGCTTCACCAAAGCGCTCAATTAAGCGCGCTTCTTCCTTCGGCAGGCGGATGCGTAAGAATACCATGCCAATCACCGCCAGCACGGCGATAAAGGCGTTCTCAGAGAGCAGCACAAAGCCGATGTACGAAAGGAAGCCCGTGGAATACAGCGGGTGGCGCACCCAGCGGTACGGCCCGCTGGTGACCAGCGTATGGTTTTTGCGAGTCACAACGGTTGGGCTGACGTTGTTACCCAGATTGCTGAATACCCAGTAAATTAGCAAGACGGAAAGCATGCCCATCCCTACTCCCACCCAGCGGACCCACTCCGGCAGATCGATCTTCGACCAGGCCATCCACGCCGGGTTGATAAGATAGGCAAACACAGACAGCCAGAGCAGCAGCCCGGTCGTGCGTAGTACGATCAACAACCCGCGGCCTTCTTCACGAAGGGACAGCTTTTCGCCGTCTTCGCGGTCTGCTTTGCGGCGGTAATAGATAGAAATCGCACCGCCGGTGACAAAGGTCAGCGTGGCGAGAATGCGAAAGATGGTATCGTTATTCATTCCAAACACCTCCATAGACAATTTTACGACTCACTAAATATACATTTAGTCATACCTAAATTATATAAAGTCGATCTAATTTGTCAAGAGGGAATTATTTATTTCGCCAGCCGGTCCCGCAAGCCATCGCCCAGCAAATTGAGGCCCAGCACCGTGCAGGTAACGGCAAAAATGGGAAAGGCAAACATCCACCATGCAATATCAAAGTAATCGCGGCCTTCGGCCAGCAGCGAGCCCCACTCCGGCTCAGGGGGCTGCGCGCCCAGGCCAATAAAGCTCAAAGAGCCACCCGCCAGCAAGAATGTTCCCATGCGCAGCGTGGTCAGCACCACGATGCTGGAAGTGAGGTTGGGCAAAATGTGGCGGAAGATCTGCTGGCCTGCGCCCGCCCCAAGCGCCCGGCTGGCCTCAACAAAGGGCATTTGGCTAAGGGAAATCGCCCCGGCGCGCACCAATCGGAAATAACCCGGGATGCCGGTGATGCCCAACGCGAGGATCGTGCCGTCAAGCGAAGGCCCGGTGCGGGCAATGATCAGCAGCGCCAGCAACAAGCCCGGCAGCGCCAGCCATGCATCGACCAGCCGCGAGAGCACCAGGTCCACCTTACCGCGGAAGTACCCGGCGGCCAATCCCATCAGAATGCCCGGAAGGCCAGCAACAATAGCGGTGATCAGGCACAGGCGCAGGGCCAGGCGCGAACCCCACACCACGCGACTGAACAGGTCGCGCCCGAATGCATCCGTGCCAAACAGATGCTCGGCAGAAGGCGGCCGCAAGCGCGAAGCGCCATCGATGGCATCCGGTGCATAGGGAGCAATCCACGGAGCGAGCGCCGCCATAAGCACAATCAGCGATACGCAGAAAGCGCCCACAATCAAATGCAGCGAAGAACGGTGGGGGCGAATTACGCCAACGTCACGGCTGGCGAGGCTGCCTGCCTTCGGCGAAGGCACGCCATCGCGCTCTCCGTTGACGTCGAAGATCCCTTCCAGCGGGATCCGCCTGCCGGTAGAAGCCATCTCAGAGCGCCTCGTGTCCCACGCGCGGATCGAGCAGCCCATGCGCCAGGTCGATGACCAGGTGGAAAAGTTGGAAAATGGCCGCCATCATCAGCACCGCGCCCATGATTACCGGATAATCTTTTTCAAATACGGCCTGCACGATCATGCGCCCCAGCCCCGGCCAGCCGTAGATCGTTTCAGCCACAAATGCACCGCCCAACAGGTGACCAAAATTCAGCCCAACCATGGTTACCACTGGCACCAGAGCGTTGCGCAAGATATGCTTATGCCATACCACCTTGCGGGTGATGCCGCGGGCACGCGCGGCCAGCACGTAGTCAGCGCGGGATGCGTCGAGCAGGCTGCTGCGACAGATGCGCGCGATCACTGCCACCATCGGCAGCGCCAGCACCACTGCGGGCAGCACCAGATGCGCCAGCGATCCGCCGCCGGCGACGGGCAGCCAGCGCAAATTGACCGAAAACAGCAGCGTGAGCAGCACCGCCATGCCGTAGCTGGGGATCGAAATGCTCAACGCCGCGGTCGACATGACTGCCAGATCGAGCCACGAGTCATGATGGAATGCCGCCGCCATACCCAAAAACAGCCCGCACGCTACCGCGAGAACGGTAGCGACACAGGCCAGCAGCAGCGTATTGACAAACCGCTCACCAATCATCTGCGCCACCGGGCGGCCGCTCATCAGCGAACTGCCCAGGTCGCCCTGTACTACACCGCCCATATAGGCCAAAAAGCGCGCCAGCAGCGGCTGATCCAGCCCCATCTCCGCGCGCAGTGCATCCAGTTCCGCCGCAGTCGCCTGATCCCCGGCAATTGTCTGGGCCACGTCGCCTGGCGTGCCGTTCAGGATACTGAACGCAATCAGGCTGGCGAGCGCAAGCACGACCAGAGCAGAGAAAAAGCGGCGGATCAGGCGGATGAGCATAAGATTCCTCGTTACTGATCCTTTACTGGGGTTGTTGTGCAAGGCCTTGCACAACAACCCCAGCAAAGATTGTTCGCATTTTTTCGCACAGGGTAACGACATCACCCTGTGCGAAAAAATCTTACCTTTCTACAGAAGCGTCATTCATCAGCACGCGCCCCATGGCTCCCATATCTACACCGATGACTTCTTTGCGAATTGCCATGTAGTCAATGGGGGTGTAAATTGGTTGCCAGGGAGCGTCTGCGAGGATCAACTGCTGGGCTTCGAGATACATCGCGTTGCGGGCCGCATCATCAAGCTCTTGCGCGGCCTGTTCCAGCAGTCCGTCCACTTGGGGGTTGCTGTAGAAGTTGCGGTTGGTACGGCCAATGCGCGAGGACGAGAGGTAGGTGCGCAGCACGTCGGCGTCGTTCCAGTCGTAGCGCCACAGCATCATATCGTACAGCCCGTTGGTCAGAGCCTCCTGGGCGGCAGTGCTGTCGAGCGCCTGCACCTCCACCAGAATACCGGCGGCCTTGAACTGGCTTTGCAGCACGGTGGCAATGGCCGGGTTCGGCGGACGAGTCGAGGTGACCAGCGTTACCGAAAGCGCCTGCCCATCCTTGCTCCAGGTGCCATCCGAGGTCTGGGTGAAGCCAGCATTGTTCAGCAGCCATCTGGCCTTTTCTACGTCATAGCCTAGCTCCAGATCTTGCAGGGAGGGATCAAAGCCGGGTAGAGTCGGCGCGAGCGGAGCAAAAGCCACCACGCCGATGCCTCCCAGCGCGGTCTGTAATATTTCTTCCTTGTCGACCACGTGCGAGAGCGCCTGGCGCACCTTCACGTCATCAAAGGGCGGCTTTTGCACATTAAAGCCCAGGTAGATCAAGCTGTTAAGCTGCGTTTCAATTACATTGGTGTTGGGGTCGGATTGTAGTCTGGCGACGTGGCTGGGCTGGTTGACAAACAACATGTCCACCTCACCTGCCTGTAAGGCTGTGATCTGTTGGGTTACGTCGGGGATGATCTTGAAGACAAGCCGGTCCACCATGGGCGCACCCTGGTTTTCGATCGTTTCGGTGCCGGGTGCCCAGGCGTAATTGAGGTTCTTCACCAGAGTCACTGCCACACCGGGCTCCCATTTTTCCAGCTTGTACGCGCCACTACCGACCGGCTTCTGCCCGAAGGCCTCACCGCTCTCTTTCGCAGCAGTCGGGCTGACAATCCCGGCGTAAGTCGTGGAGAGCGAGCTAAACAGTGTGGAGGAAGGCGCAGGGAAGGTAAAGCGCACGTTGAGCGGGTCGATCACCTCAATGGTCTGAATCTGTGAAACCATTGGTGCGAGCACGGACTTCTGTCCCTGCTCTTTGATGCGGTCAAAATTGTATTTCACTGCTTCGGCATCCAGAGGCGTGCCATCGTGAAAGGTGATGTTTGGGCGCAGGGTGAAGATCACTTGCTTACCATCGTCCGAAATCTCCCACGATTCGGCCAGGTAAGGCCGGTAGGTGTTGTCGATTTCCCGGTACACCAACGTATCAAACAGGTACGGCAGGATGGTGTTCTGCCCTGCCCCTGCCACGCCCTGCGGATCCAGGCCTGGCGGTTCTGAGGTGAGCGCGCGAGTTACCACCTGCTCTACACCGTCATCGACAGGTGCTGCTTTGGCGGGTTGAGTCGCTGTGGGGTTTTGCGCCTGCTCAACAACCGCGGGATCGGTTGAAATCGGTGCGCCGGTATCTGGCGCGGACGGCTGCGTGACTGTGACAGCAGGCGTGCAGCCAGCCAGCGCCACCAGAATTACAAGAACCAACAAAAAAAGCTTGCGGTACATTAATCCTTCTCCTCTACAGCAGCGGTTCAGCCTAGCGGGCCGGCTCGCTGATCCGTTCTTGGATGATCTCGGCCAGGGCGTTGATAAACGAAGACGAGGCGTTGGGGGAAATGGTGCGCTCTAGCTGCACGCCCAGTTCCTGGGCCTCTTCTTTCGCTTCGATATCAATGTCAAACAAAATCTCGACGTGATCGGCGACAAAGCCAATTGGGGCGACCAGGATTTTGCGCACACCCTCACCGGCGAGCTTTTCGACCGTCTCATCCAGCGTTGGGCCGAGCCAGCGCATGGCAGCGGCCCCGGCGCTTTGGTAAGCCGTGTGCCAGCTCCCCTGCGGCAGGCCCGAAGCGGCGGCGACCAGCTCCACCGTCTGCTCGAACTGCTGCGCGTAGGGGTCGCCCTGCTGCATGATCGCGGCGGGCAGGCTGTGGGCGGTGAAGATCACCCGCACGTTCGGGCGATCGACCGGGTCGAACTGCTCCAGCCCCGCGCGGACTTTCTCCGCCACCGAGGTGATGAACAGCGGATGATCATTCCAGGCGCCGACCATGCGCACATTCCAATCGACTGCATGTTCCGAAAGCGCTTCGTTCAGCTTTTGCTCGTATGCGCCAATGCTCATCTTCGAGTAGTACGGGGCCATGCAAATCGCGACCACGTTGCGCAGCCCGGCGCGGGCAATCTCCGCCACTGTCTCACGGATGTAGGGCGTCCAGTGGCGCATGCCGACGAAGGTGCGGTATGTGTCCTCGCCCGGCTGGCGGTTGAGCTCTTCTTCCAACGCGCGCGCCTGGGCATTGGTAATCTCAAGCAGCGGCGATTTGCCGCCGATCAAGGCATAGCGCTCGCGGATTTCTTCCACCAGCGCCTCGGGCGTCTCTCGCCCACCCCGCACATCCAGCAGGTACGGGCGAATATCATCTAACGAGTCTGGCCCCCCATAGGCCATCAGCAGTACAGCCCATTCCATCCAGGTCTTCTCCTCTTTTCCATATTTCAATGTTGGGACTGTGTCCCAACATTGAAATATGGAGTAATCATTTAGCCAAACAACTCCAGCGTTTCCGCCGGGGAGTGATAGAACGCAGTGAAAATCGGCGTATCGCGTTCGGTGTAGCGCCGTGCCTCACTGGGGCGCAGTTCGGCCACCAGGTCTGAGAACTGCGCCAGATCGTCGGTCTCGTAGACCACCACAAACTCTTGATCCTGCAAGCCGGTGGAGTACAGCAATAGCTGTGTGATCTGCTCGTATTGGTGCCCGATGCGGATATGCTCGTTCATCATGCCCTGGCGCGTGTCGCGGCTCAGGCGGTACCAATCCACCGTTTTCACGAACGGGTAGGCCACCAGATAGCGCTTGCGCGTCTCCGCCAGCGGATCGATTGCCTGTGCGGATTTGCCGCGCGCATAGGTCGAAGCTCCGGTAAAGCCCCACAAGGTTTGTTTTGGGGTAAGCCAGCGCCGGTTTTTATTCACGGCTTTGCCCAGGCAGGTGAAGAAGTCGCCGGTTTGTTCCGGGCTGTGAATGGTCTGGTTGGCCCAGATGAGCAAGTCGGCCTCAGCGCGGGCAGGGAAGACTTGGTAGAGGTCCAACACCTCAGCCGCGGAGCGCAGATCTGCCAGCAAGCCTGTGTTGATGGCAGTGCGGTCTTCGGCAGCCGCCGACCAGTAGGCGTCGGTAAACGACAGCACGGTAAAGTGGCACAAATATCGTTCAGACATATTGGTACCTTTCCGAGTGTAAATTTTTCCCACGATTTCACATTCGACTTCGTCAAATTGTGAAATCGTGCAGCGATATACCGGAGCGGCTCCGGCTCAATTGTCGGAGATCGCCTCTATCTGGTTGGCGAATGGAAACGAACCCGGCACGTACGCGCAGTACGGCTCCTCTGCCAGCAGATCTCCGGTGGTTGCATAGGCGCGCGAGCGCGAGCCACCGCACACGCGGTTGAACTCGCAGGCTCCACAGCGGCCTTTTAGCTCTTTTTTGGCGCGCAGCGAGCGGAATAGTTCGCTATCTTGATAGATGGATTTCAGGTGTGTCTCGAGGATATTCCCAGCGCTGACGGGCAGGTATCCGCTGGGGAACACATGGCCCAGCAGCGAGACGAACACGAAACCGTCCGCGGCGTTGACATGCAGGGGCGTGCGGCGGATACGGTCGGTAGGCAGCATTTCCATCCCACCGGTTTCGCGCAGCAGATCCTCGTGCAGCCGGTCATAGGTGCTGTTGAGGTTCATGTACTCGCGCGCCGGGAGATTACGCGCATCCAGGAAGGCACGCTGGAGCACCACGCGCTTGAAGTGGTGGCCCTCGGTGGTCTTGAGACCGATGTACTTGGAGGCGTCGTAGAGGAAATTCATCACCGCCTCATAGTCATCCGGCGAGATTTCATCCTCTGCCTGCCCGCGCCCGGTGGGGACGAGGAAGAACACGCTCCACGTCATCGCGCCCATTTCGCGCACCAGCGCGAAGATTTTGGGCAGGTCGAACAGGTTGTGGCGGGTGACAGTGGTGTTGATTTGCAGCTTCAACCCCAACGACTGCGCCATCTTCCAGCCGCCAATCGTCCAATCAAACGAACCGGGCACGCCGCGGAAGGTGTCGTGAATCTCGGGGCAGGAAGCATCGAGACTGAGGGAAATGGCGCGGCAGCCGGCATCCTTCAACTTCGCCAGGTTCTCGCCGCTGAGCAGCGGCGTTCCGGAGGGCGAAAGCGCCACAGGTAGCCCCCGGCTGGAGGCGTATTGGGTGAGGTCGAAGATATCCGCGCGCTTGAACGGGTCGCCGCCGGTGAGGATCACCAGCGGATTAGGCTTGCCAAAGTCGATGATCTGGTCGATCAGGCGGCAGCCTTCCTCGAAGCTGAGCTGATCGGGGTGTGCTTCGGGCTGGGCATGCGCGCGGCAGTGACGGCACGCAAGGTCACATGCCTGGGTCGTCTCCCAGATCACCATAAACGGGCGCTGGCTGAGATCGTAATTCGGTTGGCGGATCAACTGCATGGGACTATGGTTCCTTCCGATGGGGAGAATGGGAAAGGGTATGGGAGGGCGGATAACTGCTCACCAAGTCGAGCAGCATGCCATCCAGGAAATCGGTCGTGCGGTTGTACAGGCGGCTGCCCTCTTCCAGATCGTCGCAGCGCTCGAGCGAGCTGGTTTCCAGTACGGCTTCCAGCACAGAGCGGCGGAACTGTAAGAACACGCGCACCGTCTCGGTCAGGTTCAGGCCTACCTGCGAGCAGATCAAACTGTACATACGGGCAATGCGCTTGCCCTCATCTAAAAATACCTCTCCCCCTTCGGTGCGGCTGTTGTACTGAAGCAGCAGCGCCATCAGCTTCCGCCCGGTGCCGCGCAGCACCGTCCGCTGCTCATCGTTCAGGCGGGTCATCCAGCCGTCGGTCGTCTTCAGTTCGCGGGCACTCTGCCGCGCATGGTTCATCGCGCGCGAGCCCATCGGCCCACCTGGCTCTTCCACAGCCGCCATTGCCTCTACATTTGCCAGCGAGGCGGATGCGGTTCCGCCCTGCGACTGGCGCAGTAAAAAGGCATCCAGCGCTTTTAACGAAAAACGCCGCCGCCCGCCCGGGGTGCGGATAAATGCCACCTCACCGGCATCGGCCCAACGGCGCAGCGTTGTAAAGTGAACACCGAGATATTCGGCAGCCTGTGATAATTCCAACCAGGTTTCTGAAGCGATGTCTGTCTTCTTCATTCCTATGTATTCCTTAGCAAACCTGATCAAACCCTCGTAAGTATACCGAACCTTACAGAATTGTGTCAACGTTCACCGGATAAGAGATTATTAATAAACAACGCTATGTGGGTTAATGGAGTATTCGGTTTTATGGGTGGGCCCCCCAAAC
>JAEYTI010000112.1 GCA_023434145.1 Chloroflexota bacterium
GGCTACCTGCACCAGCAGCATGCCCTTCTCTACCTGAGCGCGGTTCTGCACGGCGATCTTCTGGATCTGCCCGCCCACGGGCGCGCGGAGCTGCATCTGCATCTTCATCGATTCGAGGATCACCAACGGGTCACCGCTTTCGACCGTCTGGCCTTCTTTGACCAGCACGTTAACAACCATGCCTGGCATGGGGGCATTAATCGCGCCGGTAGCAGCTTCGGCGCGTTTTTTACACTTGCCGTTGCCCTTCTCCACCTGGGCGACCAGGTGCCGCCCGTTGACCATGACCGCGTACTCACTGCTGCTCTTGGCCTGCACGTGCAGCTCGCGAGCGCGGTTTTCATTTCGAAGTAGCACAAGTCCCCCATTGTTGAGCGCGGTCAGGGTCGCCTGAACAGGCTTGCCATCCACAGCCACCTTATTTCCGTTCACATCCACCACGTATTCACGGTTTCCTACATTCACACGATACGTCGCCATTTTTCAACTGCTCCTTTGGGGTTGTGCATTTCCTCACAGATAGTAAACACCGATAAGGATGATTGGTTACGTTTCTTTCTGGCTGTTTGCTGTCGATCTGGATATGCAGATCGACAGCAAACAGCTGCTTCTTATCCGTTTCCGCGCATCTGCTCGCGCCAGGCCGAAAGCCGCCACATATTGGGCGAGCCGGATTCCTGTTTGGCGGGCTGGCGGCGGTTCTGCTCGGCGTGCGCCAGCAGGGCAGCCACAACCGCCACTTCCTGGTTCAGCGGATCTTCGCCATCGGGCGCGGAAAGCTGAAAGCCTTCCAGGTAGGTTGTATCTGCCCGCCCCACTGCGTAGCTCTCGCTGTCGATTACCTGCGTGAGGAAGTCGATATCCGTCGGTACGCCGCCGATTTTGAACTCGCCCAGGGCGCGCTGCAAGCGGCGGATGGCGGAGGGGCGATCCTCGCCCCAGGCAATTACCTTGGCGATCAGCGAGTCGTAGTTGACGGTGACGGGCATACCCACGTACAGTGCGCTATCTATACGCACGCCAGGACCGCCTGGTTCGCTCAAGTACGATACTTCGCCGGTGACGGGCATAAAGTCGTTCGCCGGGTCTTCTGCCAGCACGCGCGCCTCGATCGCCCACCCGGTCATGCGCACCTGATCCTGGGTGTAGTGCAGCTTGCCTTCTGCCGCCAAAAGAAGCTGCGCCTTCACCAGGTCGATACCGGTGACCATTTCCGTTACCGGGTGCTCTACCTGGATGCGCGGGTTGATCTCGATAAAATAGAAGTGTCCTTGCGGATCGAGAAGGAACTCCACCGTGCCCAGGCTGCGGTAGTTGAGCGCTTCAGCCAGCTTGAGCGCGGCGTCGTACAGGTGGTGGCGCAGCGAGAGACTGAGACCGGGCGCAGGCGCCTCTTCGATCAGCTTCTGGCGGCGGCGCTGGATGGAGCACTCGCGCTCGCCAAGGTAGAGGATGTGACCCTCGCCGTCGCCCAAAATCTGCACTTCAATGTGGCGCGCGTTCTGCACCAGCGGCTCCAGGTAGACGGTATCATCGCCAAAGGCGCGGCGGGCTTCCTCGCGGGCCAGGTCCATCATCTGCACCAGTTCTTCCCCGTTTCGCGCCAGCCGGATGCCGCGCCCGCCGCCGCCGTTCACGGCTTTGATCAGCACGGGGAAGGTGACGCCCTCCACCAATTCACCCGCGACGATGGCCTCCATGGGCACGTCTTTGCCGGGCAGCACCGGCAGGCCGGCCTCGCGGGCAACTTTGCGCGCGGCGAGCTTGTCGCCGGTGAGCGCGATCGTCTCAGGGCGCGGGCCGATGAAGATCATCCCGGCCGCTTCTACAGCGCGGGCAAAATCTTCGTTCTCGGAGAGGAAGCCGTAGCCGGGATGGATTGCATCCGCGCCGGATTTTCTGGCCGCGTCAATCACAGCCTGGATATTCAAATAGCTCTCCGACGCATCGGTGGGGCCGATATTCACGCTCTCGTCGGCGTAACGCACCGGTCTGGAATCCTGGTCGGCATCAGAATAGACCGCCACAGTGGGGAAGCCCAGTTCCCGGCAGGTGCGCATCACGCGCAGGGCAATCTCGGCTCGGTTTGCGACTAAGACTTTCATTTCAATTCCTCCACCACGGGCGAGCTGGAAACTGCCTGGCGGATAAATCCGCGGCAACAACACCGAAGCCCCACCTTCGTGGGGCTAAGAGACTTCTTCAACCCCACGAAGGTGGGGTTTTGGTTCTTAGCCGCGGTTTCAACCGCCAGGCGAGTGGTAGATCCATAGAAATCCATTTCTCACCTCCTACAGCGGTATGTTGCCATGCTTGCGAGCAGGGGTAGGCGCGCGTTTTTCGCGCAGCGATTCGAGCGCGGCGATCAGGCGGGCGCGGCTCTCTTCCGGCAGGATCACGTCATCGAGGTAGCCGCGCGAGGCCGCCACAAACGGGTTGGCCAATTCTTCGCGGTACTGCTGCGTCTTTTGGGCGCGGGCGGCTGCCGGATCTTCGGCGGCTTCAATGTCGCGCCGGAAAACGATCGAAACGGCGCCGTCCGGTCCCATCACAGCGATTTCGGCGTTGGGCCAGGCGTAGTTGAGATCCGAGCGCAAGTGCTTGCTGCTCATTACGATGTACGCGCCGCCGTAGGCCTTGCGCAGAATGACGGTGACCTTGGGCACGGTCGCCTCGGAATAGGCGTAGATCATCTTCGCACCGTGGCGGATGATGCCGTTGTGCTCCTGGTCGGTACCGGGCAGGAAGCCTGGGGTGTCGACCAGCGTCACCAGCGGAATGTGGAAAGCATCACAGAAGCGGATAAAGCGCGCGCCCTTGTCGGATGCGTTGATATCCAGCACGCCCGCCAGCATCTCGGGCTGGTTGGCGACAATGCCGACCGGATAGCCATCCAGCCGACCAAAACCAACCACGATGTTACGAGCATAATCGGCCTGCACTTCCATAAATTCGCCATCATCCACCAGCGCGGTGATCACGTCCACCACGTTGTAAGGGATCTGCGGGTCGGTGGGAACGATCTCGGCCATCTCCGGAACAGCGCGGGTGGGGTCATCCGCGGGTGGAACGTAGGGTGGCGGAGTCATGTTATTGGAAGGCAGGTAGGCGATCAGCTCGCGCACCTGGGCGAGGGTGGCCTCTTCATCCGGGGCGGTGAAGTGCGCCACGCCGCTCTTGCCGTGGTGGGTGGCGGCGCTGCCGAGCGTATCAAAGTCCACGTCCTCATGTGTCACTGCGCGGATCACTTCCGGACCGGTGATGAACATATAGGCGTTCTTCTCGCTCATAAAGACGAAATCGGTGATGCCGGGCGAGTAAACCGCCCCACCCGCGCACGGACCAAGAATGACCGAGATCTGCGGGATGACGCCCGAGGCGCGCGTATTGCGGTAGAAAATCTCACCGTAGGCCGCCAGCGAATCGACGCCTTCCTGAATGCGCGCCCCACCCGAGTCGTTCAGGCCAACCAGCGGCGCGCCGTTCTGAATGGCGAGGTCCATCAGCTTGGCGATCTTGCGCCCGTGCGCTTCGCCCAGCGACCCGCCAAGGATGGTGAAGTCCTGGGCGAAGACGTACACCGTGCGCCCGTTCACCTTGCCCCAGCCGGTCACCACGCCGTCGGTCAGCGGGTGATTTTTTTCCATGCCAAAACCCACGGCGCGGTGGGTGACGTACATATCCGTTTCCATGAAGGTTCCAGGGTCCAGCAGCGTTTCGATGCGCTCGCGGGCGGTCTTCTTGCCCTTGGCGTGCTGCTTTTCGATCTGCGCCTCGCCCCCACCGAGCTGCGCCTGTGTCCGCATTGTATTCAGCTTTGTTTTCGAATCCATCGATTTCCCTTCCCCGTGGTGCTGCGTCTCGGTTTTTACATTTTCCATCATAACCACTCTTGTAGCAGGTTTGTAGAGACACCTCCCTTAAATATAAGGTTTCGATGTCTCAAGATATATCAAGTTCTTTCAAAGACTATCAGGTTTGAAGATCCTCACCCCCGCGCCTCACCCCCGACCCCTCTCCAAATCGCAAGTACGGCGATTTGGAGAGGGGTGCCTTGTGTGGCCGAGGCATGGGTTTGCAAGGCACCTCCTCTCCAATTTTGGGCTTTGACAAAATTGGAGAGGGGGACGGGGGGTGAGGCGTTTTACACCAGCGACTTCTCCGGATAGTACGCCGACAACTTCGCGCTCACCTGCACCCCCGCGCTGCGCAGCGATTGGATGCGCGCAAGGTACGCGCTGCCGGTGAGGATCTGCAAGCCCGAATCGACCACGCTGCGGTTGGCAGGCTCGGCCAGGTAGGTGCCGCGCGTCCAGTCGTTGAACGGGCCAATCGAAGGGCCGCACCAGATCTGGTAATCCAGCTCGCGGCCTTTCTCACCGGTGGCTGACCAGCGCGAAGACAGGCCCAAATACCAGCGGAAAATCAGCGCCATCTTGCGCTTGGGGTTGTTGCTGGCGCGCTCGATCTGCTCGGGATCGCGTTCGGTGAAGAACTTGACCGTCTCAGCCCAGATCTCTTCCAGCGGGCGGCGGAAGACCTGCTTTTCCAGCTTCTCGCGCTCTTCGGTCGGGATCTGATCGATCGATTCGTACTTGGAATACAGTTCGTACAGCTTGGTGGCACGCATGGCAAACATGGTCCCGGTCTTGAGCACCTGCACCTTCACGCCCATCTCAAACATATCCGCCGAGGGGGCCATCATCACGTCTGCCATGCTGGCTTTGGCCAGCAGATTGCGGGTATGCTCGCATGCGCCAGATTCATAGCAGGCCTGGTTGACCGTGCCGGTGAGGATGTAGGCCGCACCCATGGCAAAGGCCGCCAGCGCAGAGGCCGGTGTGCTGATTCCGCCCGCCGCGCCAACGCGTACGGGGGTCTCGTAACCGTACTTCTCCTGAAGCTCGTCGCGCAAGGCCAGGATGGCGGGCATCAGGCAGACGAGCGGGCGGTTGTCGGTGTGCCCGCCGGAGTCGGCCTCCACGGTGATGTCATCCGCCACCGGCACGCGGGCGGCAAGCTCGGCCTGCTGCGCGGTGATCTTGCCCTCCTGCACGAGCTGCTGGAGCAAGGCCGCGGGCGCGGGCGCCATGAACTTGGCTGCCACCTCGCGCCGCGAGATCTTGGCGATGACACGGTTGTTGACTTTGACTCCGCCGTTTCCATCCGGCTCCAATCCCGCCGCGCGATAGTGGACGATGTGCGGGGTGAGGTCGAGGAAAGCGGATGCCTCTACCACGGGAACCCGATAACGCAAGTACAGTTCTACCGCGCGTCGCTCTAAGGCTTCCTCGTGTGGGCTGTGGATCAGGTTGAAGGCGTAGGGGCCGTTGGGCAGTTCCGCCTGGATCTGCTGGATGGCGGCTTCGAGCCGGGCGGGTGGCAACCCTGCCGCGCCAAACGAGCCGAGCATCCCGGCCTTGCCCATCGCCACAACCATGTTGACCGAGGCAATGGCGCTGGCCATTGCCCCGCCGATGTAGGCGTAGCGCGTGCCGTACGCAGCATTGAACGCCGGGTCACCTAACTGATCGATAGGCGTAGAGGGCAGCACCGCGAGAATTTCACCGACCGGTGTGTCTACCGCTACACCCACCTGCCCCTGCGAGCGAACCACATACACCGGGCGATCCAGCCGCAGTAGCGCCGCGCGGATTCCGGCCTCGTCGAACGCCACCACTCCGGGTGTTCCGGGCAAATCCATCAGTGCCGCGATCCGATCGGGCGCGTTCAGGGCTGCCGCAGGCAGGGCCGAGGCCTGTTTTTCAGGAATTGTTGTTTCCATCCGTTCCTCCTTTGGGTTCGATCAGCTATCCAACAGGCCGACCGAGGCATTTTTCACTTCATAAATCCGCAGCCCATCCACCCACAGGCTGGCATCCCCCAAAAGACAGGTGTTTCCACCCTCGCGCAGGATGCCGCTCAGGTGTACCTCTAGCTCCACGTTCTTGTGCGCCGGGGTGATCTGCCCTCGGTAGCGCCAATCCATTGCAGGCGCTCCGGGGAAGAGGCCAAAGCGCGGATTCGGCATCGTACCGGCTAAATCAAGCGCCAGCGCGCCTGCCTGCATGGTCTCGAGGATGGCTTCCACACCCAGCGAGCCCGGCATCACCGGGTCGCCGTGAAAGTGAAAGGGGTAGAACCAGTCGCGCGGGTTCACCGGGCGCGCGGCAAGCAGGTAGCCCTGCCCGTACCGCCCACCGCCCGGCACGAGTGTGACCGAATCGACGAAATGCAGCTTGCCATAGGGCAGGCGGTAGTACGGCCTGCGGTTTTGCGCCGCTTGCATCTGGCGCAAATCCAGCAGCTGGGCTTGCATGCCGCTGTTCGCGGGTTCGCGCAGCCAGGGGAGAACGCGCTTTGCGCCATCCAGGCCCACCTGGTTGGTCATTGTCTCGACCGAGAAATAGCCAAAGCTCGACTCGCCTTCGTAGAGCGTTGCGCCCGCGCAGGTAAGTTCAAAGGCGAACTTCTGGATCACCGTGCCGCCGCCGATGATGCTGTTGAGCAGCCGGGCGTTAGTGGTAATCGTCTTGCCGCGCATATCTGGCGTTGTAACCACGCGCGCGGAGCCATCCAGGTTGCGGAAGTAGAAATCACCGTAGGGCACAGCGGCGTAGGTATCGAGATACGCCGAGAGAAACCCGCATGGCTGGAGCGCGATTTCCATCATCAACGATGTGGGGATGTGGGGAAAGACCGTTTCGCCCATATACCACGCGTCCTGCGGTACGTCATATTCGACCGTCACCGAGGCGGGCTGGTGGTAGGCGTGCCGCGTGCCGCTGATCTCAACCACACGGGTCATCATCTTCAAATCACCGTTAGGGATGCGCGGGATGCGGCGCGTATCATATTGGGCGAAGTCCGCGCCCAGGCATCTTGAGATCTGCCCGGTGCCAAATTCGTCGAGTTGATGCGAATCGAACAGGGCCGGGTTGGTGGGTGTCTCTACTTCGCCTAATTGTATCGCGAGAATCCGCTGCATCTCGATCATGCCGTCGCGGCGGCGCTGCAAGAACTGCTCGTGCAGGGCGCTTCCGCGCTGGGCGGCTTCGGCTGCCATTTTCGCCAGCTTCTCAGATGCAAACGGGTTGGTGTTTTGGGTCATGGTTGCACTTTCTCCATCTTGGGTTCGTACAGCGCCGAGAGATCGACCGGCACGCGGTGGCTGAACAGCTTTGCCAGGCAGCGCACCAGGGTGGAGAGATCATCCGAGCCGCGCCGGTTGAGCGAGAGCGCCAGCACGGGGTCTTCCGCGCCTTTGAGCGATTCATCCACCCAGCGGGCGCAGTTTCCGCCCGCCCCGGCTTCGATAAATACGCGCGCGCCGTCGTCATACACGCGCTTCACCAGCCGGGGGAAGTCCAGCGGCTCGGTGAGCATGTGGGCCAGCCGCCCGGCGATTTCGCTTTCATCTACCGGCAGCGGGTTGTAGTCCGCGGCGGAGTACAGGCGCAGATCGGGTATGTGTTCCACCGGCCAATCGTGCAGGTGTGCCAGCGCGGATAGTTCGGAGCGCATGGGGGCGCAGTGCAGGGCGTAATCAAACGGCGCCCGAATCGATGGTGCGCGGACAGCTTCTACCACGCGCTTGCAAGCCGCCGGGTCGCCACCAATCACCACCTGGCGGGGCGTGTTGATGTGGGTCAGGTAGACGCGCGGCTCGTTTTCGAGTGCAGGCAGCACCTTCTCGGGCGCAGCCATCAGCAGGAAGTTAGCCCACAGCGGCTCGCCTGAAGGCGCGCTGCCGTTGGTCATACCCCAGTATTCACGCACCGCTTTCTGCGGACCAGCCAGCCGGGCGCGGAAGGTCTCTGACTCTGCCAGCCGATTGGAAGCTGCGTCGCCCTGAGCCCATACACCGGTGGCATAGAGCATAGAATTTTCGCCCAGGCTGTAGCCAAAGGCTGCCTGAGGTTTTACGCCAAATACGGCACTGATCACGTGGGTATAGAGCACGGCCATGGTTGAGCCGGAAGTGAGCATGGCAATAGGGTCGGCCAGCAGTTGGGCTTCCAGGGCGGTCATGTCTTCGTTGGAGAAGGCGGAGAGGCCGCGCGGGTAGAGCATGCGCTCGCGCATCACCGCGCCGATATCCTCGGCCACTTCTTCCGCGCGGGCGTGCAATTCGGGGAACAGGCGGAACAGGTCTTTGCCCACGCCAGGGTAGGAGTTGAACGCACCGGGGTACACCAGCGCGACACCGCCCTTGGCCCCCGCTGGTTTTGCCGTAAAGGTGCTGCCCATGGGGGTTTGCCATTCGCCGCCCTTCTCAAACGCGGCGGGGACAGCGGCAAGGGCCAGATCGATTTCGCGCAGCACTTCGTCGTGGTCGTGCCCGACGATTGCCAGCGCGTAGGGGGCATCCGCGTTGTCTTGCGCGGCATCGTAGCGCTCCGCGGCCTCGCACAGCAGATCATGCGAGAAAAGCAGCGATTGGCGCAGTTCTTCTAACCCGGCGGTCAGATCACTTGCATTTTCACCTGCCAGTGGGAACAGCGCGCAACCGCCTTGCTGGAGGGCACGGTTCGGGCGTGAGTCACGTTTCGGCACAAGCGGTTCCGCCAGCAGCAGGTGCAGGCAGCTCCCCGCCTCGCCGATGGTATTCACCGCAGCCACGCGAGCAACGCCAGCTTTGTTAAACCACGCGCGCGATTCGGCGGGCACGTAGAACGGCGCTCCGCGCCACAAAGCGGGCAGCTTCGGCGCGGACCAGCCTGACACGCCGGGGATGGTGCGGTGATGGAGGCACAAGGCCGCGCGAACCACACCCGCCAGCCCTGCCGCCGCGCCGAGATACCCGGCGTTCGCCTGCGCGCTGCCAATGGCGGTGGATAGATCCTGCTCTGGCTGACGATAGGCCTGCACCAGCCCGGCAATCTCGATGCCATCGACAGCGTCGACACCGCAAGCAAAGGCTTCGACGTAGCCGATCTGATCAGCGGTCATGCCTGCAGCCTCTAGCGCAGCTTTACAGCATCCGCGCAAATCGTCCAGAGCGGGTGCGGTGGGCAGTTCGCCAGCCGTGCCTTTCGGTGGGGCATATGCAGCCGCGCGGAGCACGGCGTAGACCCGGCGGCCCTCACTGGCAGCGCGGCGGCTGTCCATCAGCACCAGCGCGCCCGCGCCCTGCCCGAGCAGCCAGCCGTGGGTATTTTTGTCAAATCCGGAGCCGGTATCTTCGCGCCCGGCCCCTTGCGGCAGGGCTATGCTGCCGGAGGCGGCCGCGAAGACCACGGCATCGAAGCCGTGATCCAGCAGCGCGGGGGCTTTTTCCAGCACCACTGCCAATGGGTTCGGATGCGCGCCCAAGTCTTCAACACGCGCCGCCCAACCCCAATCGGGAGCCAGCGCAATGCCGTTCATCGCAACAAAAGCAGCCAAATGCGCAGAACCCGGCGTAATCCCCGAGTCTGCCAGGGCACGCCGGGCGGCATTTGCTACCAGCGCCGCGGCAGTCGCCAGAGAGACTGTCCCACCGGTATCCCCAGCGCCGGGCGTTGCGCCTCCGTATATTTTCTGCTCGAAGTCGTCCAGCCCGTCAGCGCCGCCCCATGCAGCATCCATGCCGGTGATGGCCAGACCTTCGACCTTGAGATTCAAAACAGTCATAGGGTTCTAGGCCGCCGCCGTCTCGCGTTTACCGATAAAGCGGTTGAGGTGCGGGCTGATCGTGCCTTGCAAGCCGTCCAGGCGCATATAGGTTTGCCCGGCCTCATCCTGCACGAGGATATTGCCCACCACCGCCGTTTCTGACTGCGATTCGACTTCCATCGTCACCGTGCAAGGCACGCCAAAGGGGATCGGCTCGAACTGCTCCAGCTTGCGCAGGCTCGAAGGCAGGCAGGGGGCCTGGTAGAAGTACTGCGCCCAGATCAGTACGCACTGCACCACTGCGTCATAAATGAACGGGTTGGCGGTGTAGGTGGGGAACTGGCCCTGGATGCGGTCTTCGATATGCGGCAGCACCACACGCATCACCAGTTTGCCGCGCGAGAGGTGCAGCACGCGCTCTACACCCTGGAAAGATGGCCCGTGGAACAGGGTGCCGTTGGTGTACAGCTCCGAGCCAGAGATGGCCCCATCGGAATTGTCATGCACCATCGGGAAGATGGGCTGGTTAGGCAGATCGCGCAGAATGGTAACGCGTAGGGCATAGTGGTAGATCTGCCGACCGCGGGCGTTGAGGCTCCAGATTTTCGCGTCGAAGACGATCTTTTCCTCGGATTTCTCCACTTCTTGCAAATCGAGCACGTGCTCTTCGGGGAGATTATCGTCAAAAACGATGCCCTTGAGCACGCGGTAGTTCTCCAGGCTGAAGAATTTGTAACCGGGGTAAAGCTGCTCGCAAGAGTAGGCCACCCAGGCCGCCGCGCAGGTAGCGGGCAGCACGGCGTGACCGCCGATCATGTGGTCGTAGAGGAAGGGGTTGTCGTCGGCCTTCAAATGGCGGCGAATCTGGTAGGAGCGCAGGTCGGGGTCGACGTGCGCCGCCGGACGAACCGGCACGCCGCCGACGACCACCTGCACTGCCTCCCCGCTCTCCGGTGAAAGCGCATCGACCAGCATGCGCGCGCCTACGTCGGTGGGGATCACTTCGACGTGACGCGATTCGAACATCTTCTTCAATTCCGGCGTGACCATGCCTGAATCCCACGGGCCCCAGTTGATCGAGATCACATGGCACTGCGGATACTGGTGCTTGAACTGATAGGCCGACTTGTTGAGGATCTCGTTGGCAATGGCGTAATCAGACTGGCCCACGTTGCCATAAAAGCCAACGATGGACGAGAACAGGACGAGAAAGTCCAGGCGTTCGGCAGAGACCGCGCGGCGCATATTCTCCAACCCGGTCACCTTGGGGGTGTAGACCGTCTCGAAGTCGGCTTCGGTCTTTTTCTCGATCAGCTTGTCAACCAGCGTGCCCGCACCGTGGATGATGCCGGTCACCGGTCCGAAACGGGAGACCGGCCCGGCCAGTTGCTGCGGCAAGTCCGTATCCGCAACGTCTACGCGCAGATACTCTGCCTGCCCGCCGGCTTCTTCCACCGCGCGCAGGGTCTCGTGGATTTCCTGGCTGGAGCGGATGCCAGAAAACACCTTCTGGATGCGCGCCGGGGCGGGTTTTTCGCCCTTTGCGCTCAGGTCCGCGGCGATGCGGCGCTTGAGTTCGGTGTCCTCGCAGTTCTCAGCGTCAAAACCGATCTCGGGCATTTCTGCCGGGGAGCGCCCCATGAGGATGAACTTGCAGTGCGCGCGCTCGGCCAGCTTCACCACGCAGCTCGCGGTGATTCCGCGCGCTCCGCCGCTGACCAGCACGACTGATTCTGAATTGATGAGATTTTTCCCGTTCATTTCTTCCTCCCGAAAGCGCCGGTGACGGGCACCGCCGCCAGCGCAAGCGTGGAACGTTCTGTGACTGTGTATCCGGCTTCCGCGATGAGGCGGTTGGGATCGTGCAACTCGGCCAGGATGCAGCTTACCGACTGATCCACATCCAGCGCCGGGCTGAGATCGACCGCGCGGCAGAAGACGGCTTCCCATTCCAGGTTCAACGTTTTGACCAGCCCAAACAGCCCGCCGGTAATAGGCATCGATTCGGGCGCGGTACCGCTCAGGCCAAAAGCGCCATCCAGCCGGGTAACGGTGAAGAAGGCCGCCCGCCCCTGCTGCGCCGCCGCGTTGAGCTGCGCCTTGAGGTGCTTGGCCGCCAGGAATACCAGCTTGACCATTGCCTTGGCCTTCTCCGGGCCGCCGCCATCACCGGACAGCGCCAGGTGAGCAAACAGTCCCACCGGCCCGTGCTTGTTGACCTCTTTCAAGGCAGCGTCCAGAGCCAGCTCGCTTAAATCGAGCAGATCGACGGTATGCACACCTTCCGGCAATGCGAGGCGATCCACAACCAGGTTCGCGGGCAAGCGCAAAACGACTACAGGCCAGCCTTTTTGGAGCATGGCTTGCGCCAGCGCGGGTGTGGCGGGCGTGCCATCCGAAGTGATCAGGCAAATATGCCCGGCAGGCAGGTTGAAGTCCATCTGATCGGGCGCGGGCAGCATCTTGCGTATTACCACACCCTGTTCGATTCCGGGGTAATACGGCTCTTCCGCATCAACTGCCGCCAGATCTGCTTCTGCCCCGGCTTCAACAGCCGCGGCGGAGTGATCAAAAGGGCGCTGCCCGGTTGCCACCTCCGAAGAAGCCTGGCCGAGCGTATCCACGATCTGGCCCAGCGTGCGCAGTTCTGCCAGCACCTCCGCGCCGACTTTTGGCAGTTCGGGGAACTGAGTCTGCATCGCGCCGAGGATCTCCACGCGCTTGATCGAGTCGATGCCGAGATCGGCTTCCATGTCCATATCGAGTTCCAGTGTCTCGGTGGGGTAGCCAGTCTTGTCAGAGACGATCGCCAGCAGGGCTGAGACCAACTGCTCTTTGCTGGCGCCTCCGGTCGGAGCCGGGTCAGCGGGGGCAGGAGATGGCGCGGCAGTGGGGCTGCTTACGATAGACGGGGCGGGAGCTACTACCGCGGCAGGGGCCGCAGAAACAGTCTCACCCATGGTTTCCACGATCTGCCCGAGGGTGCGGAGTTCCGCCAGCACAGTGTTGTCAATTTTCGGTAGTTCGGGGAACTGGGTTTGCATAGCGCCCAGGATCTCAACGCGCTTGATCGAGTCGATGCCCAGGTCGGCTTCCATATCCATGTCGAGTTCCAGCGTTTCGGTCGGGTAGCCGGTCTTATCGGCGACAATGGCAAGCAGGGCCGCAACCAGGCTCTCGCGCGACTGCGTACCCATGGGAACAGGGGCCGCAGCAGGGGCAGCTTGCTGCGCCACCGGAGCGGGCGCAGGGGAAGCGACAGGAGCAGGTTCTACCTTTGCGACGGGTGCGGGGGTTGGAACTGGAGCGGGCTGAACAACCGGAGCAGGAGCAGGCGGAGTAGCCTGCACTGCGTGGTAGCCGTTGCCATTGCCATTCGTTTTCTGGGGAGCGGGCGCGGAGGCGTAAGCTGGCGCGGTCACCGGTGCAGGCGACTGCGGCAGTCCACCCGTCAGGCGCTCTTGGGTCTCCAGATAGCGCTGGTGGATGCGCAGGGTCTCGGACTGGTGATCGTGGAAGCGCGCCATGCTGCGTTCGAGCGATTCAAACAGCGGGAGCAGGGCCTGAAGCTCTGCCATCCCGCCGGCGCCCTTGCGCACCAGCTCAGCCTGAAGCTCGGTCAGGCGGGCAAAGGAACGGGCATACTCTTCTTCGATCTGCAAATACTGCTCGTGCAGGCGCAGCGTCTCAGACTGCTGGGCCACGAAGGCATCAAAGTTCACAGGGGAGGGATTGGTCATAGGGTCTACCGTTGAAGTTTCTACAGGAACAGGGACGGGGTGAACAGTCGGGGCTGGCTCAAGTGGAGCCGTGACCGATAAAGGACTGGCGGGCAGGCTCACTTTGAACCCGTCTTTGAGCGCATTTTCGAAGGCCGCGCGGGTCTTCTCGGTCACGTAGTGACCGGCGTTGAGCTGCACCGTCACCGGGCTTTGCTTGCGCGGGGCAGCAGTCTTGCGTGGGGCCTCGTATGGGTCAAAATTGGTGAGCGGCAGGCCGGCAACGCGCAGGGCCATCACAGCCTCGCGGAGCTGTCGGTCGCTGTCCTTCTTGGCATTGGGGTTGAGCGCCACGGCAACGTGCGGGCGGCCCGCCAGGATGCTGCCGACCAGATTGGTCAACACATTCTTGGGGCCGAACTCGACGAAAATCGTGCCGCCAGCGGCATAGATGTTCTCGATCTCATCACGGAACAGCACGGGGTTGAGGATGTGCTCCGCAAGCACTTTGCGGATGGCGGCGGGTTCGGCTGCGTGCGGCTGCGATGTGCTGTTGGAATAAACCGGGATTTGCGGAGCATTGAACTTGACCGACTTGATCGCCTTCGCAAACGGCTCCTGGGCGTGCTTCACCAGCGGGGTGTGGAACGCAGCCGAGACTGGCAGCGGCACGCACGAGAACCCGGCATCAGTGAGCCTCTGCTGTGCGCGAGCCATGGCAGGCTTCGACCCGGCGATCACCACCTGGTTGTTCGAGTTCCAGTTCGCCAGCACAACTTCGGGGTCGTCATTCAGCGCGGCGCGGACCTTTTCGGCATCGCCTTTCACCGCCACCATCGTACCGGCGTCGAAGTTCGGGTCGGCGGGAGGGGCCATGGCCTTGCCGCGCGCCTTCGCCAGGGTAAAGTACCCGGCGTCATCCAGCACACCGGCGGCCCACAGCGCGGTTAGCTCGCCAAAGCTGTGCCCGGCGGTGAAGTCGGCCTGGAACCCGGCCTCTTGCAGCAGCCGGTACAGCGCTACGCTGACCGAGCCAATGGCGGGCTGGGCGTGATCGGTGCGGGTGAGAGTCTCGGAGAGCGCGTCGCGCTCGGCGGTGTCGAACACTGGCCGTGGGTACACGCGCGACGAAAGCGGCTCCAGCCCATCAGCGAGGAATAGGTCATCCACCTGGGCGAAGACCTCGCGCACAGGCGGGAAGTTGACCGCTAGCTCGCGGCCCATTTCCAAATACTGCGAGCCCTGCCCGGAGAACAGTGCCACGACCTTGCCCTTCACTTCCAGGCCGGTGCGGCGGTAGAAGATGCCTTTGGGATGCTCCCAGGCAGCTTCTTGCGGCTTCTGCGCGAGGGTATCAGCGCAAATTTGCAGCGCGGCGCGCGCCTCTTCGGCGTTCTCAGCGACAAAGCCCACGCGGGCCTTGCCGGGTTCCACTTCCAGGGTGCGGCTGGCGTTGGTTAGCTCGTTGAAGCACTGCACAGCGGATTCACCTTGCATCTTCTGCAGCGACTGCGTTACGAGTTCGCGCAGTTGGGACGGGTCCGCAGCGGAGAGCAGCACCGGGCGGGCGACCGTGTTCAAGCGGTACGCGCCGGTGTGCTCTGCCTGGTATTCTTCCATCACTACGTGGTAGTTGGTTCCGCCAAAGCCAAATGAGCTAACGCCCGCGCGGCGGGGAGTCCCACTCTTTGCGCGAACCCACGGACGGGTCTCGGTATTGATGTAGAATGGAGAGTTTTCAATGCCAAACTTAGGATTCGGTTTAGTGACATTGATCGTCGGGGGCAGTACCTTGTGATACAGCGCCAGCGATGTTTTGATCAGGCTGGCGGCGCCCGCGGCGGCCTTGGTGTGCGCGATCTGCGACTTCACGCTACCCAAAGCAATGTGCTGCTTGCGCGGGTTGTTCTCGGAGAAAACCTCGTTAATGCCCTGGAACTCGGCGGGGTCGCCGGCCATGGTGCCGGTGCCGTGCGCTTCCATCAGGCCAATGGCGGCAGGCTCAAAACCGGCTTCATCATAAGCCCGGCGCAGTGCAACAGCCTGTCCCGCCGGGCGCGGGGCGTAAATGCTCTTGTAGCGGCCATCCGAAGAGGTGCCGATGGCTTTGATGACCGAATAGATCCGGTCGCCGTCGCGCTCCGCGTCTTCTAACCGCTTGAGCACCACCATGCCCAGGCCCTCGCCCACCATCATCCCGCCCGATTCTGCGTCGAAGGTGCGGACGTTTTCCTTCTTGGTGAAGGCGGGGGTCTTGCTGAAGCACATGTACGAGTTGATCGAGTTATCGGTGTCCACGCCGCCGGTAAGCATCAGGTTGGCGCGGCCCTGGATCAGCTCACCAACTGCCATCTTGATCGCCGCGAGAGAGCTGGCGCATGCGGCATCGACCACGCAGTTTGTGCCGCCGAGGTCGAAGCGGTTGCAAATACGCCCGGCAACCACGTTGCCGATCGCGCCAGGGAAGGAGTTTTCTTCCCAGCCCACGTAGGCCAGCTTCATCTTCTCAACCAGCACCTTTGTGTCGCTCTCCGAAATCCCGGCGCTGAGCAAAACCTTCTCCCAAACGGGATACTGCAAACGGGTCATCAGTGGGGTGAAGAGCTTAGATGACGTGCCAACAAAACCGAGCACGCATCCAGTGTGCTCGCGGTCAAACTGCGAATCTTCGCCGCATCCGGCGTCTTCGAGGGCAGCCTTCGCTACCACGAGCGAAATGAGCTGCGAAACATCGGTCACCTCGAGAATATTGGGCGGAAGGCCAAACTCCATTGGGTCGAAAGCGATGTCGGGGATAAAACCGCCGCGTTTGCAGTAGGTTTTATCGGGTACGGAAGGGTCGGGGTCATAATAGTCTTCCACGCTCCAGCGCGAGGCGGGTACTTCGGTCACGCAGTCAATCTTACGCAGGATATTGTCCCAATATTCCTGGGTGTTGTGCGCCTGGGGAAAGAGCGAACCGATTCCGATCACGGCGATGGGCGTGGTCTTTAACTTCTGGTTGATTTGAGCCGTGCTTTGTTGTGACTCTTTTTTCATGTCGAGCTGCCTCCTTAGGTCTGCCGGGTGCGTTCGCACAGTAATACTAACCGGCGCATCAAACGTCTAGCGATCTTAATTTCACTCCCCTGGGATAATGCTCACCTTCCCTACAACACCACACGTTTCGGATGGTTGCGCCGAATATGTCATGATTTTGAATTTGTCCAATTATGAAACTATCAAAGTGAAAGTGATAAAAAAGGATAATTTCGAACCAAAACACTAGTAGTTGAAAAGCGAAGATAAAAGTATCTTATTTGGTTATTGACTTTTATATTGTCACATATATAATAATTAAAGTTATAAATCACCTAAAGAAAATATAATTTAATAGGGGGCATAGCGATGGCCATTGGTGGCTCTTCTCCATCTAAAGAAGCAGTTGAACTAATAGAGCTTGCACAAAGAACAAGTGAAAAATTAAGAGAAAACCCTGAAGAAGTGGATACTGTTGCAGCATTGTGTGCATTAGCAATAAAAAAAGCAGGCGTACCTTACCCAGAGGCCGAAAGCTTGCTTGCGAGATGTCTTCTATATCAGGGAAAAGATAAAGAGGCTTTGAGGCACGCCAACATTGCTCTTGAAATCGACCCTTGTGCTTTTGGTGCACAAATGGTTTTTGTTCTGGATGCCTTATCGAAAGTTAAAGAAACGAAGCTTCGAGCAGGTGATTTTATAGGAACAACTGGTTCAGGGGATGCTGCCGAAAAGATAGTAACTGGTGTCATAACAACCATATTTACTGGGCTTTTCTCTCTGGGAAGGGCCGGGCATTCAGCTTTAACCCAAGCAGATTTCAAGAAAGAGGTTTTAAAATTAGTTGATATTTATCGAAAGCTATGTAGTAAAGAAATTGATGAAAAGCAGTATTTGGGTATGTCCGATGTTTTACTGAGTTTGGGCGATACAATCAAAGATATGCCAATGCCTGGAGAAAAACCAAACCTTTACGATGAAATAGTGAAGGTACCTTTATCGAATATTATTTTAAGAGAGAGTAGAAAAAAAGTTACAGATATACGGTATTTAGCCGAAGGAAAATCTGTTTTAATGAAGAAATAAAGGAGGAACAAAAAACAACTTCGTCAAGCACCTACAGTAACTTCCGCTCATAGGGACGTTATGTTTCCCTAGTTTAAAAATTGCTATTAAAGGAGATTACAATGGCAAAGGGAAAAAGATGTTCATGCTGTGGTTCATATATGTACGCACAGCGTGAGGAATATCAGCCAAAAGGCACTTGGGTATACTATGTGTGTAGAAATAGAAACTGTAGCAGATGTAAGGGTTCTTGCACCATGGAAGAGAAGGTTTTCGAACCAAATTAACAAGCTTAGAAGTAAACAAGTAATACCTTTCTTGTTAGGGTCGTTCATATGCTACACGGTTCACTGCGTCGATCCTGGCCTGATACCTTTTCAACATCATCAGGGCAATGATGCAGAGAATGAGATCCGATAGCGCTTCGGAAGCCCATATCCCGTTTAGGGAGAACAAGCTGGATGCGATTAGCAGGACCGGCAGCTTGACGATGATGATTCCACCCAGGGTAATGATCAACGCTTCTTTTGCCCTACCTGCCGATTGAAAATACGCGGCGACCATGACCGGTATGCCGCCCAACGGGAGTGCGAGCGCCATAATTTGCAGAGCGGACTGTCCCTCCATGATGATCATGGGTTCCTTCGATAACAGCCCGATCAGCGTTCCTGGAATCAGCAGACATAGGGCGCAGACAAGCAGCCCATACACCGCTACTGAGCCAAGCGAATAGGTAATCGTTTTGCGGACCCGGTCAAACTGCTTCAGGCCGAAGTTATATCCCAGGATCGGCTGCATCCCCTGCACCACGCCCATCTGCGGCGTGCTGAGACTGGAATACAGCCTGCCGATGATGGCGAACACGCCAAGCGCGCTGTCACCGCCGATAACTCGTAACAGGTTGTTGGTGACAATGACCAGCAGGCTGGCGCTGAGACCCTTGATGAACGATGGAAGCCCAATGGTAATGATCTCACCAATGAGCTGCCAGTCTGGATTAAAGTACACCGCTCGAATGTTGTACGTGCGATTCTTCTTCAGGAAGAAGAAATACATGCTCATACCATTGGAAAGGGCCTGCCCACCAATGACGGTAGCCAGTGCCGCCCCGGATGCGCCCATTTTCAACACCATGACGAACAACCAGCTCAGAAAGGTGTTTGCGCAGATGGGGATAATCCAGGTCGCGGTCGAATAGCGGATGCTCCCATCTGCTCGGATAATGGTTGAAAAGCCGGTGCTAAAAATCGCGCCGAGGAAGATGATCCGCCCATATTCGATGGCGTACGGCGAGATGCTCTCCGTCGCCCCGAGCAGAACGACGATAGGCTCGATGAACAGCGTACCGAGCACGGTAACTGCGATCGCCGTGGCCCAGAAGATCAGGAAGGTATTGGCCACTGTACGAGAAGCCTTTTCCGTGTTCCGCGCGCCCAGCGCCCTTGAGATTACGGACGCACCGCCTGCCCCCACCGTGGTGGCGATGCCGCCGAGGGCGATCAAAACAGGGGAGATGATCGACGCCCCGGCGGCAGCCAGCGAGTTGATGCCAATGGAAAGAAAATACGTGTCGGTGACGCTGTAAATCGCATAGGCGAGCAACGCAAGCGTGGTCTGGGAAGACATTTCCCAGAGCAGCTTGCCGATCTTCTCGGTGCCCAGGCGTTCAACCTTTGATGCACTTGACATGGACGACTAGTTCTCTTGCAGCCATTTCATGGTCGGAACCATCATATCCATGGCCCAGTTTGCCACATCCTCTGTCTCATAATGACGGTAATAGCCTTCGGTTTTTGCAACCAGGGCGAGGTGCAGCGTGTAGAGGTGGTTCCGGCGCTCCTCTTCGTGCGTAAAGGTTGTCTTGCCGTAGCCACGCAGATAGGCATTATCTTCGCCGAACAGCGGGCGGAACTGCGCCTCGTGCAGCGGGTCGCCCCACAGCACGCGCTCAAAATCGAGCAGGCCGGTAATCTCGCCTTCCTTCACAAAGACGTTGAGGTCCCAGGCATCCCAATGGACCATGCGCGGCGTGGTAACTTCTTCTAATGCAGGTGCGTGCTTATGGATGACATCGCGGATCTCCTGGACGGAGTATTGCCAGTAATCGCCGTTCTTCCGCGCGCTGTCTTCGAGCACTGAGTCGCAAATCTTGAGGAATGCTTCTTTCCAGGTACCGGCGCGCAGATTGAGGTTGCCGGGGTAGCCGTAATACGTGCCGGTAAATTCGTTGATTTCGCGCACAATTTTTCCGATTTGCACATCGATCCGCGCCTGAACTTCCTGCGGCAGGGTTGACTTGATGATCCCGTAATTTTCCCCGGTCAGCTTCTCCATGAAGAAGTACTCCGAGTCGCATAGATCGCGGGCAGTATCATAGCAATAAATCTCCGGCACAGGGATGTTCGGGTTCTGTGCTGCAAGGCGCATGGCGCTGACTTCCGTATCCATGATATTCTGCTCATAGGTCATCACTTCAGCGTCTGGCGGCGGCGCGATTTTCAGGATGACTTCCCTACCGTCCGACAATTTGATGTTGTAAGCTGCATTGAACCAGCCTTCTTTCAATTCGCTGATAGCATCGTCTCCGTCTGCCAGCCTTAGGCCGGGAAAGGCCCGCTCAACCATCTGCGCTACTTGCTCTCGTGTCTTCCTGTTCTTTGTTCTGCTCTCCATGTATGCCTCTCTTATAAAAACAGTATCGTTCTTATTAAGAACCTATCCCAAAAATAGTTTTTTTGTGTTTGTGGTGCGCGCCGTAGTCGCGCACCACAAACACAAAAAATAATATTGGGATAGATTCTAAATGTCAGGAATTCTTGGTTGGCAGCGCTGCTTTAGCCTCCCATCTACTCCAGGACGGCAGCAGCGGCCGCGGACTGCTCCTTGCGCCGTTGGAGAGTCAGGAGATACACACCTAGCAGCGCGATATACACCACCAGCAGGATCACCGGGATGACTTCCAGCGAAATCTGGCGTGCCAGAATCCCCATCAGGCTGGGGATAACCGCGATACCAAAACCTGTGGCCGCCATTTGCATTCCGATGGTGTTGGCAGCGAAGTGATCGCCAACCCGAATGCGCGTGCCGGACATCATCGCCGGGAAGATGGGAGCAATCGAAATGCCGATCAGAGCCACCGCGACAACGTTGGCAATCTGTGAGGGGTTCCAGACCAGCAGCACCGCGCCGATCAGCGCGCCAGCCAGCCCGCCGAGCACGAGCTTATTAATCCCTACCCGGTTGGCAACCAGCCCGGCCACGATGCGGCCAATGGTGAAGGTAAACCAATAGCTACCGGCAAAGAAGCCCGCCAGCGTCGTATTGACCCCGCGCGACTCGGTCAGCAGCGAGTAGGTCCAGGTGCCAAGCGAAGTTTCTGCGCCCACATACAGAAAGAACAACAGCACGCTCAGCCAGACCATTGGCTGGCGCAGAGTCACGCCCATTGGTGTTTTGTAATCGGTCAGCCGCTTCGGTTCGTCCGCCTTCGCCGCTTTAACACCGTTGGCCCACATGGCCAGTGTCAGCACAAAACAAATCGCAAGAACAATCTGGAAAACACCGACAACCCGGTAGCCAAACTGCCAGGAGTTCATCGCCGTTAATCCGAGGGTCATGATGATTGGCCCGATGGTGATCCCGACGCCCCAGCTAGCATGCAGCCCTTGCATCAGGCCTTCGCCAAAATGCGCTGCCACATAGGTATTGAGACCAGCATCAATCGCGCCAGCGCCCAAGCCCGCGAATACACCCAGCAGCACCATCATCCACCACTCGGGCACCAGGGTATAGCCGATCAGCGCCAGGCCCGTGAGGAAGCAGCTCGCGGCAAGCATACGCCCAACGCCGAAGCGCGACAGCAAGTATCCGCTGAGGAAGCTGGAGGTCATATAGCCGGTCACCGAGGCGGTCAGCAGCATGCCGATCGCGTCTAGCGGAATTGCAAAGCCGCCGCGAATCGAAGGCCAGCCCACGCCGAGCAGGCCATCTGGCAGACCTAGTGCAATAAAGGCAATAAACGCAAGGAATACGAGCCCGAATCGTGGGTTTTGCTTTGCTTTTGTTAGGAAACTCATGGAACAGTTACCTCATAAATTATGCGTACCGGTTAAAGATTGGTGTTTAGCGCACGAATAAAATCAGCAGGCGCTTTATTTTCATCCTGATGGATTTCATTCTGATGGAGCTGGGGAGCAGCCAGGTAATTCACATATGGTTCAAACCGGCGATTGATCAGCCGATCCTCCTGAAAAGTCAACCTTCGCTCCAATTCAATGATGCTAGAAATCAACTGCATTTGTATCATACATTCCTCCTTTTTGCAACCGGTTGCACTGGCTAGCAAAAAAAATGCGCTCGGCCCCCACTATGCCGATGCCCGCACAATGAGATCCACCGGCAGGATTACGTTGGTCACTTCGCCGGTCTGGATGTATTGGACCAGGTTCTGCGCCAGCAGCTCGCCAGCGAGCCGAACATTCTGCCGGATTGTGGTGAGCGGCGGGTTACTGTAGACTGCGATGGAGAGATCATCGTACCCCACCACCGCGATATCCTCAGGAACGCGCTTTCCCTGCGCCTGGATGGCCTGGATTGCGCCCATTGCCATCAAGTCACTGTTGACAAAGACTGCGTCCACTTCGGGGTTTTGCTGCATAAGATACTGCATCGTGGTAATGCCTGACGCATGGGAATAATCTCCGTAAACTACCAGAGCGGGGACCACGGTACGCCCAGCAGCCGCGAGCGCCTGCTCGTACCCCTTGTACCGGTTCTGCACCGTTGGCGTTCCGGCGGTGCCCCCCAGGAAGGCGATCCGCTGCCGTCCGATGCTGATCAGGTGCTCTGTGGCCAGGCGGCCGCCCGTAACGTTATCGCCGCTTACCGTGCTGTACTGGAAACCGGGAACGGGGCTTCCCCACCCAACGAAGGGTGCACTGGCTTCTGCCAGGGCTCGGGCATGTTCCTGCCGGAGTGAGGAATTCACAACGATAAAGCCATCGACGCGCCCACTGCCGAGGTAGTCTTGCACCCAGGCAGTCTCACCCGCTTTGGCGTGCACAAATAGCAAATCATAGCCTAGAGAATGCAAACCGCTGCCAACACCCCCCAGCATCTCAAGACCAAAGAAATCCTCAGCGGAGAAAAATTCTGGCTTGTACCCGGGCGCAACAAAGGCCACTGTGTTACTCTGGCGCAAGCTCAAGCTGCGGGCAGTGGCATTCAATCGGAAGTTATATTGCCGGGCAATGGCCTGAATTCGCTCTCTCGTTTCCTGATTGATTAGCGGGCTGTTATTCAAGGCACGTGAAACCGTCGCCTTTGAGACGTTTGCCAAACGCGCGATATCTCCGATGGTTTGAACAGTCTGTTTTGTCATTCGCTTCACCCAGTTTCTTTGCAACCGGTTGCATTATAGCGAACCACAACGATTTTGTCAATCAACATTAAAAAATACGGGATTGAGCCGCCCCCAGCTCAATCCCATGATGATGACCTTCTTAATCTCAAGCGTACACACTGCGCAGCATTGGCTCAACTGTCAAATTTCCTATTTGGGATAAACAAAATACACTTTTGCTCATGTTTTTCACCGAACATTTTTTGCTTACCGAATACTCCGCTGGTATAATTTTCGAAACGTTCGTCATTTCGATAACCATTTGGCCCAGGGAGGAGAAGGCTCATGCCACAGGAGCGTACGCGCAAGATTGTCGTCACAGGTGTTTTAGGCGCCATATCCATTTTCCTCGCGCTAACCCCGCTTGGTTTTATCCCCTGGTTCGGCGGCATCTCGCTAACCATTATGCACGTACCCGCCATCATCGGCGCAATCCTCGAGGGTCCGGTGGTGGGGCTGTTTGTCGGCCTGATCTTCGGCATCTTCAGCATGATCCGCGCGGCGACCTCTCCGCAAGGGCCGGGCGACCTGCTGTTCCTCAACCCGCTGGTGGCGATTCTGCCGCGCATGCTCTTCGCCCCTGTGGCGTGGCTGGTATGGCGAGCGCTTCAACGGGTCCCCGCGGTGGGATTGGTGGTCTCCGGCATCGTTGGCAGCCTCACTCATACGGCCATGGTGCTGGGCATGATCGGCTTGCTCGGCACACTAGGTTTGCTCGATGTAACAATCTTCGGCGGCGCACTGTGGGCTGCACTCGGCGGAATCTTCGTCACCAGTGGTTTGCCAGAGGCGGCGGCGTCTGCTGTGCTGGTGCTTCTGATCGTCTCAATCTGGCGGCAGATCCGAGTCGGCAGGCGGCAGGGGTCGAAGGTCTCGTAATTGATTCAACATTGGGGATGGTTGTGGGGGGG
>JAEYTI010000321.1 GCA_023434145.1 Chloroflexota bacterium
ACTCCGTAGCCTGCAAAACAACAATACGAGACCCGATAAAAAAGACAGGACACAAATATGAACATTGTGGCATGTGTAAAGATCACGCCAGACGCGGGTGACATCACCGTGCGCCCGGATGGTTCGATTTCGCTCGACCGCGCGGAGTGGGTTATCGGCAACTTTGATCTGCAAGCCATGGAGGCGGGCATGCGGTTGGCAGAAAGCGCCAACCCGCCCGGCAAAGTGACCGTGCTCAGCGCCGGACCCAGGCAGATCGCCCAGTCCAAGATCAAGAAGGATGTGCTCTCGCGCGGGCCAGACGAGCTGGCAATGGTGGTGGATGATGCCCTCGCCGGCGCGGATACCGCCTTCACCGCCCGCGTGCTGGCCGATGCCGTGCGCAAGCTGGGTGATGTGGACCTCGTCCTGTGCGGCGAAGGCTCTGCGGATCTGTACTTCCAGCAGGTCGGCATCCACCTGGGCGAGCTGCTGGGCCTGCCGGTGTTCAACGCGGTTAGCAAGATCACACCCGAAGGCGATAAGGTCGTAATCGAGCGCGACCTGGAGGACGAGGTGGAGGTGCTGGAAGTGCCCCTACCCGCCGTGTTCATGGTAACCACCGATATCAGCGAGCCGCGCCTACCGACGATGAAGGAGATCCTTAAAGCAGGAAAAAAACCGGTGCATGAGTGGACTCTGGCAGATATCGGCGTGACGGACGCGCAGAACCAGGTGGAAGTGCTCAGCACGCGCGCGCCGTTTCAGGTGCAGCGTAAGGGCGTCGTTATCCCCGGCGAACCATCCGAAGCCGCGCAGGCGCTGGTGGGCTATCTGAAGAAAGAGGGGATTGTGTAGTGTTTGGACTCTGGGCGGCTAAAGCCGCAGCCAGGTCAGCGAAGCCCCACCTTCGTGGGGCTAAGAAACCCCACGAAGGTGGGGTTTGGGGTAGTAGCCGCCGGTTTCAACCGGCCGGAGCCTACCATGCAAACGCGGGGTAACGATACGCAGGAGCACAATGCCATCCAACACTGTATTTGTCTTTTCGGAAAAAGCCGATCTCTTAAACGAACTTGCCGCCGGAGCGCGGACCCTGGTCGACGGCGCACAGGTGACCGCCCTGGCACTCGGTTCACGCGATCAGGCCGCGCAGACCGCCGCCGACCGCGTGCTGTGGCTGGGTGATGTTACTCAGGATCGTCTGGTCGAAGACTATGTGCCCACCATCGCCGGGCTGTTAGAGCGAGAACGCCCCGCCCTGGTGCTGTTCGGCGCGACCCGACGCGGGCGCGTGGTCGCCGGGCGAGTCGCTGCGAAATTGGGCATGACCGTGCTCACCGACGTGACTGCCTTCGAAGGCGCGGGCGCGAGCATAACCATCACCCACCTGATCTTCGGCGGTGGGGCCGTGCGGACGGAAAAGCCGCTCTCCGAGATGGTCATTGCCACGGTTGGCCAGGGGACGTTCAGCGCCGGCGGAGCTGCTGGCGCTGCGCAAGTAGAAGACGTGCCCTTTGTCGATCCACCGTGGAAGGCGACCCTGCGCGAGCGGCGGCAGCGCCAGGCGGCAACCGTCAACCTGAATATGGCCAAAAAAGTGGTCTGTCCGGGGCGCGGAGTCGCCAGGCAGGACGACCTGCGCATGATCGAAGATCTGGCCCGGCTGCTCGGCGCGGAGATCGCATGCACCCGCCCGCTAGCCGAGGGCCTCGGTTGGCTGCCGCGCGAGCGCTACATTGGCATCTCCGGCGCATCTATCCGCCCGGACCTGTATCTGGGCGTGGGTGTCTCCGGGCAGGTCCAGCACGCCATCGGCATGAGCCGGTCGAAAGTCGTGGTGGCGATCAATAAAGACGAAAATGCTCCCATCTTCTCGCAGGCTGATTACGGCATCGTCGGGGATCTGTACGCAGTCGTACCCGCGCTGATCGATGCTCTCAAGAACAGGGGGTAGTTTTCAACAACGACGGCGTCGTTGTTGAAAACTACAAAGAGGACGTTCATGACCGAAGAAAAGTTTGACGCCATTATCGTCGGAGCCGGGATTGCCGGGATCACCGCGGCGCTGCTGCTGGCGCGCGAGGGACTGGAAGTGGTGCTTATCGAGCGCGGGCCGTACCCCGGCAGCAAGAATCTCAGCGGCGGGGTGCTGTATGGCCACGCCCTGCACCAGATCCTTCCCAACTTCTGGGAAGAAGCCCCCGTGGAACGCCGGATCAACAACCAGGTGGTGTCATTCTTCACCGAAGATGCCGCCTTCAACATCGACTTCAAGAGCCAGGCTCTGCGAGGCGAGCCGCATTACGCCTTTACCGTCCTGCGTGCCAAATTCGATCGCTGGCTGGCCGAGCAGGCCGAAGCGGCGGGAGCCATGCTGGTGCCGGGCATCAAGGTAGATAAGGTGCTGAAAGACGCCTCAGGCAGAGTCACCGGCGTGGTGGCGGGTGACGAAGAAATGCTGGCGGACGTGGTCATCGCCGCGGATGGCGCGACCTCGTTCCTGGCGCAGGAAGCGGGGCTGCGCGACCGTATCCCTACCAAGTACGTGGCCACCGGCGTCAAACAGGTGATCGGCCTGCCGCGCGAGGTCATCGAAGACCGCTTCCGGCTGGATGCCGATGAGGGTACCGCACACACCATCGTCGGCTTTGCTACCAAAGGCGTGGCGGGCGGCGGGTTCCTCTACACCAACTGCGAGAGTATCTCGATCGGCCTGGTGATGCGCCTGGACGACCTCGTTCGTACCAGATCGCGCTCGGGCGACATTATGGAAGACTTCCTCCACCACCCCAACATCGCGCCGCTGATCAAAGGTGGCAAGCTGTTGGAGTACGGCGCGCACCTCGTCCCTGAGGGCGGTGTGGAGATGATGCCAAAGCTGTTCACGGATGGGATGCTCGTGATCGGCGACGCCGCCGGGCTGGGGATCAATAGTGGCTTTGTCATCCGCGGCATGGATCTGGCGGTGGGCTCAGCGGTAGCAGCGGCGGAGGCGGTAATCGAGGCCAAAGCGCGCGGCGACTTCTCCGCCCAGGGCCTCAGCCTGTACAAAGATAAGCTCGATCAGTCCTTTGTGATGAAGGATATGCGTACCTACGCACGAGCCCCGCATTTCTTTGAGAACCAGCGCATGTACAGCACTTACCCCGAGCTGCTGGCCAGCCTGATGACCAAAATCTACACGCAAGACACCACGCCAAAGGAGCATCTGCTGCCAATGGCAATGAAGACGCTCAAAGAGCGCAAAATATCGGTAATCGATCTAGCGAGAGACATACTGGAAGGAGTACGCGCATTATGAATCAGCAAAAACGGATGACCATCGCCGAGAAGTTGGGCGCAAACAAGTACGAGCTGGACGAAGGCCACCCGCACATCGAAGTCCACGATGAGGTTTGCAAGGCCAAGTGCCCGGACCTGGCCTGTTTATATGTCTGCCCAGCCAACGTCTACAGCGAGCAGCACGGCGAGATCGTGGCGGATTGGGCCGGGTGCGTGGAGTGCGGCACCTGCAGGGTTGCCTGCCCCACCGACGCACTGTACTGGGTCTTCCCGCGCGGCGGGTTTGGCATCGTGTACCGGGAGGGATAAACCGCCTGTATGGAAACCATTGAGTCGACCATCGACATCAACAGCGCCGAGTACGAACGCAATCGGGCACACAACTGCGAGATTGCTGAAGACCTCAAAGCGCGGATCGCGCAGGCGCGGCAGGGCGGCGGTCCGCGCTACCAGGAGCGCCACCGCTCGCAGGGCAAGCTGTTCGTCCGCGAGCGCATCGACCGACTGCTCGACAGCGGCGCGCCCTTCCTGGAGCTTTCGCCGCTGGCAGCGCACGGCATGTACGATGACCAGGCTCCCGGTGCAGGGATCGTCACCGGCATTGGCAGGGTGGCAGGCCGGGAGGTAATGATCGTCGCAAACGACGCGACGGTAAAGGGCGGCACCTACTTCCCCATCACCATGAAAAAGCACCTGCGCGCGCAGGATATCGCCGAACAGAACTACCTGCCGTGCGTTTATCTGGTCGACTCGGGCGGCATCTTCCTGCCCATGCAGGACGAAGTCTTCCCCGACTCGGACGATTTTGGCCGCATCTTCTACAACATGGCCCGTATGAGCGCCAAAGGCATTCCGCAAATCTCAGCGGTGATGGGCTCTTGCACAGCAGGTGGGGCTTACGTGCCCGCCATGAGCGACGAGACCATCATCGTCAAAGGCACCGGCACCATCTTCCTGGGCGGCCCGCCGCTGGTGAAGGCCGCCACCGGTGAAGACGTGTCCGCTGAGGAACTGGGCGGCGCGGACGTACATACCCGCCGCTCCGGCGTGGCCGACCACTACGCCGAGGATGACGACCACGCGCTGGAGCTGCTGCGTGGCATCATCGAGACGCTGCCACCCGCCGCCAGCCGCGGCATGCCCGCCTGGATCGACGGCATGGACGTTCGCCCGCCGGAAGATCCGCTCTACCCCGCTGAGGAGTTGTACGGTATTCTGCCGACCAGTTTCCGCGAAACCTACGACGCGCGCGAAATCATCGCCCGGCTGGTGGATGGCAGCAGCTTCCGCGAGTTCAAAGCCCGCTACGGCACCACGCTGATCACCGGCTTCGCCCGCATCCACGGCTACCCGGTCGGAATCCTGGGCAACAACGGCGTGCTGTTCAGCGAAAGCGCGCTGAAAGGCACGCACTTCCTCGAATTGTGCGAGCAGCGCGGCATCCCGCTGCTGTTCTTGCAGAACATCACCGGCTTTATGGTCGGCAAAGACTATGAGGCCGGTGGCATCGCCCGCGACGGGGCCAAGCTGGTGCATGCCGTCTCGACGGTGGGCGTGCCCAAGCTCACCGTACTGATCGGCGGGTCGTTTGGGGCGGGTAACTATGGCATGTCGGGTCGGGCCTTCAACCCGCGCTTCCTATGGATGTGGCCCAACGCCCGCATCAGCGCCATGGGCGGCGAGCAGGCTGCCAACGTGCTGCTGACCGTCAAACAGGATCAACTGGCGCGGGAGGGCAAAGATCCGCTTTCGCCCGAAGACGCGGAGGCCTTCAAGCAGCCGATTTTGGACGAATACGAGCGCGCCGGGCATCCCTACTACTCCACTGCCCGCCTATGGGACGATGGCGTGATCGACCCCACCGAGACGCGCGCCGTGCTGGCACTGGCGCTCTCGGTTGTGCTGCGCGCCCCGCGCGTTGACGGTAAGTTCGGCGTGTTCCGCATGTAGGGGGAGAATGACAGATAAACTGTTCCGAAAGATCTTAATCGCCAACCGCGGCGAGATCGCTGTGCGTGTGATCCGCGCCTGCCGTGAGCTTGGAATAGCAAGCGTGGCGGTCTACTCCGAAGCCGACCGGCGCGCACTGCACGTGCGGCTGGCAAACGAGGCCGTCGCCATCGGTCCAGCCCCGGCGCGACAGTCGTACCTGGATGGTGAAGCCATTTTGCGCGCCGCGAAAGAAACCGGCGCGGAAGCCATACACCCCGGCTATGGGTTCCTATCGGAAAACGCCGCCTTTGCACGAGCCGTACAGGACGCCGGGCTAGTCTTCATCGGCCCGCCGCCGGATGCCATTGATGCGATGGGCGACAAGGGCCGCGCCCGCGCCAGCATGCAAGAGTCGGGTGTGCCGGTGGTGCCCGGCTACCAGGGCGCGGATGATGACACGATCCTGTCGCAGAAAGGTGATGAAATCGGCTACCCGCTGCTGGTAAAAGCCGCGGCTGGGGGCGGCGGCAAAGGCATGCGCGTGGTAAATCAGCCCGCCGACCTGGCCGAATCGATCGAAGCCGCCCGGCGCGAGGCCGTGCATGCCTTTGGGGATGGGCGCCTGATCCTGGAGCGCTACATCCCCCGCGCACGGCACATCGAGTTCCAGGTGCTGGCCGATCAGCACGGCACCGTCCTGCACATTTTCGAGCGCGAGTGCTCGGTGCAGCGCCGCCACCAGAAGATCATAGAGGAATGCCCCTCGCCGCTGGTAGATGAAGCAATGCGCGCCCGCATGGGTGAGGCAGCCGTCACCGCCGCGCGGGCGGTGGGCTATACCAACGCCGGGACGATTGAATTCATCGTGGATCCCGAGACGCGCGAATTCTTTTTCCTGGAGATGAACACTCGACTCCAGGTGGAGCACCCGGTGACGGAGATGGTCAGCGGGCTAGACCTCGTCCACTGGCAGATCCGCGTGGCGGCGGGGGAGCGCCTGCCCTTCACCCAGTCCGAGATCCGCCCGCGCGGGCATGCCATCGAGTGCCGCCTGTACGCCGAAGACCCCGCCAGTGGTTTTCTTCCCGCCAGCGGCCCGGTGCTCAACTTCATCGAGCCGGGCGGGCCGGGCGTGCGCGTGGATTCTGGATACTCCGCGGGGGATGCCGTCTCCATGCACTACGACCCGCTGATCGCCAAAATCATCACCTGGGGCGAGAACCGACCTGCCGCCCTGCGCCGCATGCAGTCCACCCTGCGCGAGACCGTGCTGCTGGGCCTGACGCACAACAATCCGTTCTTGCAGGATGTGCTGGCGAGCGCCGACTTTCAGGCTGGGCAGGTCTACACCACCTGGGTGGAGGAGCAGTTCGGCGACTGGCAGCCGCCGCAGTGCGCCTTGCCGCCCGAAGTGCTGGCTGCTGCCGCATTGTCGAGCTTGCAGAGCCAATCCGCGCAGCCTGAGACAACCACTACACCGGGTACCGATCCCTATTCCCCCTGGCACAGCGCCGCCGGGTTCCGCACAGGATCATAAACCATGCACTACCGCTTTCAACACAATGGAACGGTTTACGAAATCTCCATCGAACGCAAAGGTGACGATTTCCATGCAACCGTGCAGGGCAAGAACTACGCGCTAGAGCTGCTCGACAGCCGCCCGGGGCAGCTCAGCCTGCGCCTGGATGGCCGCCCGGTGACTCTGTACTGGGCCGAGCAGAACGGCGAGCGCTGGGTCTCCGTCGACGGCTGCACCTATAAGCTGGAGCGGCCTTCGCGGAAATCCGCGCGCGGGCACGGCGAGGCTGGCGGCGGAGCGAGCGTCCGCGCGCCGATGCCCGCCCAGGTCCGCGCGGTGCAGGCCGCCGAGGGTGACACGGTCGCGAAGGGCGATACGCTGTTACTGCTGGAAGCGATGAAGATGGAAATCCGCGTCAAAGCCCCATCCGCAGGGCAGGTGCGCCGGGTGCTGGTGCAGGAGGGGCAGGCGGTGGAAAAAGAGCAAATCCTGGTTGAAATCCAGGGGGAGGAACAATGACGGGCAAGTACTTTGAAGAACTGGAGGTGGGCCAGCAGATCAAACACGCGCTGGGCCGCACGGTCACCGAGATGGACAACACCCTCTTCTGCACGCTGACCATGAACCCGCAGCCGCTGCACCTGAATGAGGATTTCGCCAGGAAAACCCAGTTCGGCCAGCGCATCGTCAACGGTATCTTCACCATGGGGCTGGTCGTGGGGCTAACGGTATCCGAACTGACCGAGGGTACCGTGGTCGCCAACCTGGGCTACGATCGGGTGATGCATCCCAACCCGGTATTCCACGGGGACACAGTCTATGTGGAAACCGAGGTACTGGAGAAGCGCGAGTCGAACAGCAAGCCCGATCGCGGCATCGTGAGGTTGAAACACGTGGGGCGCAAGCCGGATGGAACTGTGGTCTGCGAACTGGAGCGGACGGTGATGTTCCTCAGGAAACCTGGCGGCTGAAGCCGCGGCCAGGTCAGCAAAGTCCCACCTTCGTGGGACTTATTTCAGGTGGATAAAGTGGTTCTAGATTCTGTAGAGGCGCAGCGGGACGGGACGGGGCAAACAATGAAGAACCACAATGCTGCGCCCGGTCGTAAAACCATTTGGTTTGAAAAAGTTTTCTTTCCCTGCTCAAAACAGGGACACCGCAGCCACGGGCGCAGCGTTGTGGTTCTTTAACAAGAGGATTGACCCGTCCCGCTGCGCCCCTACGGGATAGATGGGAAATGTCTTGCAACCCCACGAAGGTGGGGTTTCGGGTAGTAGCCGCCGGTTTCAACCGGCAGGAAACACACAAAACAATTAAGGGAGGCACAATGCACGTCAGGCGAGCACTCTTGTACATGCCCGGTGACGAGATGCGCAAGATCCAGAAGGCCACCACGCTGGGAGTCGACTGCATCTGCATGGATATTGAAGACGGCGTAGCGATGAACCGCAAGCAGGATGCCCGGGATACCATCGCCCAGGCGCTCGATACACTGGATTTTGGCCAGGCCGAAAAGCTAGTGCGTGTCAACCCGGTCGGTTCAGATCTGATCGAGGGGGATCTAAGAGCCGTGCTGCCCCATCGCCCCGATGGTATCGTGATCCCCAAGGTCGCCAGTGCCGAGCAGGTGCAGTGGGTCAGCGCGAAGTTGGCCGAAGCAGAGCAGGCGCAGGGCATCCCGGTGGGCAGTATGGTGATCCTGGCGCTGATCGAAACGGCCAAGGGCGTGGTCAATCTGCGCGAGATCGTGCAGTCTGACCCGCGCCTGCAAGCCCTGATCTTCGGCGCGGAAGATCTGGCGGGCGATATCGGCGCGGTGCGCACCCGCGCCGGCTGGGAGATTTTCTACGCCCGCAGCGCCGTAGTGACTCACGCCGCGGCGTTCGGCTTGCAATCCATCGACATGGTGTATATGGACCTGCAAAACATCGACGACCTGCGCGACGAATGCCGCACCGCCGCGCAGATGGCCTACACAGGCAAGCAGGCTATCCACCCCAACCAGATCGCGCCGATCCAGGAGAGTTTTACGCCATCCGATGAAGCCATCGCGCATGCCCGCCGCGTGGTTGACGCCGCCAAGCAACATCAGAAGGAAGGCACCGGCGCATTCTCTCTCGACGGCAAAATGGTTGATGCCCCCGTCGTCCGAGCCGCCGAGTGGGTATTAGAGAGAGCGCGAGCAGCCGGAAAGGTGTAAAAAAACGCCTCACCCCTGCCCCTCTCCATTTCTTGCGAAATGGAGAGGGCCGGGGTGAGGCGTTTTTTAGAACAGATCCACCAGCTCATGTACCGAGGTGTTATCCAACACTTCGGGCTGGCGGAACAGGTCGATGATGGCGCGGGCCTGCTTTTCGGCGAATACCATCGCCAGATTCTCTTTGAACTTCTCGCGCAGCAGCGGCACGGCCTCTGCCCTGCGCCGCCGGTGGCCGATCGGGTACTCCACCGCCACCTTCTCGGTCTGCGTACCATCGCGCCATAGAACCTGCACCGCGTTGGCAATCGAACGCTTCTCGGGGTCGAGATAGTCCCTGCTGTACTGCGGATCTTCCACGCAGATCATCTTTTCGCGCAGTGCATCAATACGCGGATCCTGCGCGGTGGCCTCTTCGTAGTGGTCGGCGGTCAGATCTCCGTAGATCATGCCTACGGCGGTCATGTACTGGATGCAGTGATCACGGTCGGCGGGGTTGTAGAGCGGCCCGCTCTTATCGATGATGCGGATGGCCGATTCCTGCGTAGTGATGATTACCTTTTCAATGTCACTCAACCGATCCTTCACTAGCGGATAGAGCTGGAAGGCCGCCTCCACGGCCGTCTGCGCGTGGAATTCGGCGGGGAAGGCCACTTTGAAGAGGATATTCTCCATCACATAAGCGCCAAACGGGCGCTCCACCTGCACCGGCTGGCCCTTGAACAGCACATCCTGGAACCCCCACGTCTTGGCCGTCAGCGCGGAGGGGTAGCCCATCTCGCCTTTCTGCGCCATCAGGGCAAGCTGCACGCCGCGGCTGGTGGCGTCGCCCGCCGCCCAACTCTTGCGCGAGCCGGTGTTGGGCGCGTGACGGTAAGTTCGCAGCGACTGCCCGTCGATCCAGGCGTTGGAGAGCGCGTTGATGATCTCGTCACGGTCACAGCCGAGCATTTTCGCCACGACTGCGGTTGTCGCCACCTTCACCAGCAGCACGTGATCGAGCCCCACGCGGTTGAAGCTGTTGCGCAGCGCCAGCCCACCCTGGATCTCGTAGGCCTGCGTCAGCGCCAGCAGCACGTCGCGCACGCACAGCGGCGGCTTGCCGTGTGCCACGGCCCGACGCGAGAGCCAGTCAGCGGTCATCAGGATGCCGCCCAGGTTGTCCGAAGGGTGGCCCCACTCGGCGGCGAGCCAGGTATCGTTGTAGTCCAGCCAGCGGATCATGGCCCCCAGGTTAAATGCCGCGCGAACGGGGTCCATCTGGTACGGGGTGCCGGGCACGCGCGCGCCGTGCGGCACGATCGTTCCGCGCACTACCGGCCCCAGCAGGCGCGTGCAAGCGGGATATTCCAGCGCCGCCATCGCGCAGCCGAGCGCATCCATCAGGCACAACTGCGCGGTCTGGTGCGCCTCTTCGTTCAAACTATCAAACGTCAATACATAGTCAGCAATGTCGACCAGCAGTTGGTCGGAGTCGGGGCGGATATTGTCGATTTTCATGGCTGCGACGCTATTTGCGGTCCTCCAGCGCGGTGAATTCCCGCGGGTCGGGGCCAATGTAATTGGCGCTGGGGCGAATGATCTTGTTATCCTTACGCTGCTCCAAAATGTGCGCCGACCAGCCCGCCGTGCGGGCCATTACAAATAGGGGTGTGAACATGCGCGTGGGAATGCCCATCACCCGGTAAACCACCGCCATATAGAAATCGAGATTGGGGAACATGCGCTTCTCGTCCCACATCACGGTCTCGATCCGTTCAGCGATTTCGAACAACTGCTGCGTATTCTCCTCGTCACACAATTGGCGGGCATACTCTTTGATAATGCTGTTGCGCGGGTCTGAGATGGTGTAAACCGGGTGACCAAAGCCCAGCACGATCTCTTTGTTCGCCAGCATCTCCTTGATACCCGCCTCGGCTTCTTCGGGGTTGCGGTAGCGCTGGATCAGCTCGAATGCGCCCTCGTTCGCGCCGCCGTGCTTGAAGCCGCGCAGCGCGCCAATCCCGCCGGTGATGGCGGAGTAAAAATCAGAGCCGGTTCCGGCAATCACGCGCGTGGTGAAGGTAGAGGCGTTGAACTCGTGCTCGGCATAGAGGATCAGCGATACATCCAGCGCGCGGACAAACAGCGGCGGGGCCGGATGGCCATACAGCATGTGCAGAAAGTGGCCGGCGATCGAATCTTCATCAAGATCCACCTCGATTCGTTTGCCGTTGCGAGCGTAGTGATACCAATACACCAGCATGGAGGGGAACGAGGCCAGCAGCCGGTCGGCAATGTGAACTGCCTCACCAATGTTGTGATCTTCGCGCTCCGGCAGGATGGTGCCGAGCGTAGAGCAGCCGGTGCGCAGCACGTCCATCGGCTGGGCGGCAGTGGGAACGTGCTCCAGCACCGTGCGCAGTGGAGCAGGCAGCCCGCGCATGGTCTCCAGCTTTTGCTTGTAGCGGGCAAGCTGGTACGAATTGGGCAATTCCTCGTGGATCAGCAGGTGCGCCACTTCTTCAAAGGTCGCCTCGCTCGCCAGGTCATTGATATCATAGCCGCGGTAGTGCAGCTCTTTGCCGTTGGCGCCAACGGTGCAGATTGCCGTATTGCCTGCCACCACGCCCGAAAGCGCTACCGACTTCTTCCGTGGGGCAGCCGCCTGTGTCGTCTCGCTCATCCTTCTCTCTCCTTTGCAAACAGGTCATCCAGTTTTTGTTCGTAGGCATGGTAGCCTAAAATATCGTAGAGATCCGCGCGGCTCTGCATCTGTGGCACAACACGCTCTTGCGTGCCCTCCTCGCGGATGGCGGTATACACGCCTAAGGCCGCGGCGCTCATGGCGCGGAAGGCCGAAAGCGGGTAGAGAACCATCGCCACCCCCGCCTGGCCCAGCGTTTCGGCTGCCAGCAGCGGAGTCTTGCCAAACTCGGTCATATTCGCCAAAACCGGCAGCCCCGAGACTCGTGCGAACTCGGCGTACATCGCAGGGTCGGTTACTGCCTCGGCAAACAGCATGTCCGCGCCCGCCGCAGCATACGCCGCGGAGCGGTCCAACGCGGTTTGCAGCCCCTCTACCGCCAGCGCGTCAGTGCGCGCCATAATAATGAAACTCGAGTCGGTGCGCGCGTCCACTGCCGCCTTAATCCGGTCGACCATCTCTTCCGGCGGTACCAGCGCCTTGCCCGGCCGGTGACCGCAGCGCTTGGCCTGCACCTGATCTTCCATGTGCATGGCCGCCGCGCCGGTTTTTACCAGCGAGCGGACGGTTCGGGCGATGTTAAAAGCGCTGCCAAACCCGGTGTCTACGTCCACCAGCAGCGGCAGATCGGTCGCATCGGTGATTCGCCGCGCGTCGATCAGCACATCTTCCAGCGTGGTGATCCCCAGATCCGGCAGGCCCAGCGAAGCTGCTGCCACCCCGCCGCCAGAGAGATACACCGCGCGGAACCCGGCACGCTCCGCCAGTTTGGCGGCGTAAGCGTTGATAACGCCCACAATTTGCAGGGGCTTTTCCGCCTCCATCGCAGCACAGAAATTCTGCCCGGGTGAAGTGTCGCCAGCCATCATCGATTGTCCCATCGAAAGAAATACTGCATTTATTATCCCCTTTCTTGATAATTATACGTGCAATCGCAATTTCTTTGGGGTGTTTCCGTTTGTGGTGGGGTTT
>JAEYTI010000191.1 GCA_023434145.1 Chloroflexota bacterium
CACAGGGGGTGATCCCACCCCCTGTGACACCAAAACTCCTTGAAACTACAGATGAGACAATACGATTATGGGAGGGGAGCAGTTAAGAGAGCGGAATATTCATAAAGTCTTCCGCCACAATGATCTCGCCAGCAAAGGTAGTGCGGGCACGCTCGATCAGCGCTTCTGGTGTGATGAGCTGCGGCGGGTAGTGAATGAGATATAAGGTTTTTGCCCCAGCCTGCGTGGCGACCGCTCCGGCGCTCTCCGCGGAGGTGTGCCCCACGCCGCCGCCTGCCGCCTCATGGATCAGCACATCTGCGTTTTCCGCCAGGCGGCTTACCATCGGGCAAGGCTCCGTATCGCACGAGTAGGCAACTACTTTGCCGATATTGCGGAACGCAAACCGCAGGCCCATTGTTGGGATCAGGTGCTTAACAGGAGAGCCCAGCACGCATAGGCTTTCATCCTCGAAAAGGGTCGCCATTTCCTCTTCCGCCACCGTGACAAAGTGGACCGGGTAAAAATTGGGCCAGCGATGCCATTCGTATAGATCCATCATCTTTTTCGCCCGCTCCATGGTCGGCTCCAGCCCATACACATACAACGGATCCTTGCGACCAATGAGCCACATGCTCATCAGCAAAGGAGCAAACCCAGAAACATGATCGGGGTGGAAGTGCGTCAAGATGATATCGGTAATTCCACAGGCATCGATGCCCGCCCTTTCTAGTCGGGTCAGCGGGCTGCCAGGACAGTCGACCAGAACCCGGCGGGTGGGTGTTTCTACCAGCAAGTGTGTGTTCTCATGGGTTAGGTCTGGCACAGCGCTCGATGATCCGAGAATGAGAATGCGCTCCATCTGTGACTCCTGCGTTGCTGCGAGAATATCGATCCTGCCGCTTGCCTACTGCGCGAGCAACAGCAGCGCGATGCGCGGCGTAACGTACACTTCAATCGCTGAGGCGATCAGCAGCAGCGGAATGACCACCCCAACCATTACTTTTACCCAGTCTGCCAGGGCTTCAATCATTACTTCGCCCACAGTTTTATTCAGGTCCGGCTTTGCCAGCACTGCCCCGGTGTGCAGCACAGCGGCAGTAGCGAGGATGGCAACCGGCACTTCAATGACTCCGTGCGGCGCCAGCAAGCCCAGCACGGGGGCCAAGTCGATGCCGCTGCGCAGCAGCACGCCCACCAAATACCCGGCAATGGCCACGGTGGCAAGCAAGGGCATCACGCCCACCACGCCAAAAGTAAACAGGCCTAACAGCATCGCCAGCACCAGCACGCGCAGATTTTGCCAGAAGATCATCATCAGCGGGCGCGCGCCCAGTTCTGGCAGTATCGACACAATCCGTCCCATGCCCTCATCCATGCCATCTAACTGGCTCTGCGAGAGCACAACAGGGAATCGCTCCACCTGCTGCATGCCTACCCATACCATCACCAGCACCAGCGCGGTCATCAGCAGCGAGGGCAGCGCCAGGCGGCGAAGCGTAGCGGGCAGCGTTGTGCGGTACCACGCCAGCGGACTGCACGCGCCCCCGGTAAAGGCCTGCCGGAACAACCGCCACATATAACCAATACGCAGCACATCGATCTCGCGCCCCAGCAGCTCTTCGCGCCGGAAATGCGCCAGACCGATGCGCACCAGCAGCACCGTCAGCGTGAAGACGCCAAACACGACCCACCACAGGGTAGAATAATTTCCCCAGAACATCACCAGCGCTTCCCATTGGATCAGGAAGGCCGTGGGGATAACGATAAAGCTTGCCAGCAGGTTGGCGGCGCGCACCGAAGTTGCCTGGGCAGAGATAACCACCGCCCCGCTGACCATCATCACCGCCTGCACCGTGGTAAGGGTGAAGATCTGCAGCAGCATCACCGGCTCGGGCCAGGGAATGCCATTCAGGCTCAAGCCCGTCAGGTATACCAGCATGCCCAGAAAGCTAGACATCAGCGGGGGCACAGTTGCAGCCAGCAGCTTGCCCAGGTAAAGCTGCCAGTCGAGCAGAGGTGTATTGAGCAGCGGCTCGATGCTCAGGCGCTCCTTCTCACCGACAAACGATTCCAGCGCGATCACCAGCGAGATAGAGATGGGAAAGAAGCCCACAATCATCAACAAAAACGGTACCAACCGCTCACCAATCAGCGTTGCATCGTACTTGTTGACGAAGTCAAGCATCTGTTGAGCGGTCCAGTTCATGATGAACGGGAAGATCAGTGTAAGCCCCACCACGGGGAAGATGATGCGCCAGTCGCGGAACTGGTCGCGCACTTCACGGCGGGTGATGAGCAGCGCCGGGGCAATCGACTGCCATATTTGCGAGGGGCGTGGGATGGTGTTAATCACAGTCAGCTCCGGATGCAGCGGTAAATTCTGCATTCATTCCCATGTCTGATACCACGTTTGGACTGCCAATGGCGTTGAGGAAGGCCTGCTCCAGGCTCCGCGGCACCTCGTGGAAGGCAATTACCGGTAGTTGGTCATCTAGCAGGCGGCGCAGCAGCAAGGGATTCTGCTGATCGGGCTCTACCACGCGGAAGCGCAGCCAGTTTTCACCCCGCGCGCGCAGTTCCACGCCCTCGGGAAGGTTCGGAACCCATCCGTTGAGCGCGCAAGCCAGCCGGGCTTCAAACTCCGCCGGTCCTAGCAGCGCCTGTTTGACGTTCTCCAGCGTGTCGTTCATCAAAATGCGCCCCAGCCTGATAATCGCTACCTGATCCGCCAGTTCCTCTGCCTCGAACAAGTTATGCGTGCAAAGCAGAACCGTGCGTCCCTGCTCGCGCATTTCGCGGATGGCGTTGCGCACCAGCCGGGCACTCTCCGGGTCCATCGCGGAGGTCGGCTCATCGAGCAGCAGCACCGGCGGATTGTGGATGATTGCGCGCACCAGCGCTAGCTTCTGGCGCATACCCTTCGAATATTCACCCAGGCGCTTTTTGCGTGCATCACCCAGACCGAAGTGCTCCAGCAGGCGCAGCGCCCGCTCACGCACATCACGCGGCTTGATCCCATACAGCCCGGCGAAAAAGATCAGGTATTCTTCGGCAGACATACGGTTATATAGGCCGTGGTGCTCGGTTAGAACGCCTACCGAAGCGCGAACCTTATCTGCCTCGCGCTCTACGTCATAACCTGCCACGGTTGCCCGCCCGCCGCTCGGCTTCAGCATCGAAGTGAGCATACGCACGCTGGTGGTCTTTCCCGCGCCGTTCTGCCCTAGCAGTACCAGCACGCGTCCGGGCTCCACGCTCAGGCTCACGCGGTCAACGGCCAGAAAATCATCAAACCACTTCGTTAATTCCTCTGCAGCAATCATGTTGGGTCCAGTGCGGAACGATAATAGAGAGGCCCGGCAGCAATCTCCGGGCCTGAAAAAAAGCGATTTCTATTCCTGCGTTGTTTCTTCGGCGACCGGGGTATCCGATACTACCGGTTCGGATACCGCCACAGTCTCCGGCGGGTAGCCGGTCACCTGGCTGGTACCGGGGCGGTGACGCAGGAACAACGCCAGCCCGGCGGCAATCGCCACAACCAGCATCAGCGTTTGGTTGATATTGATATTTGCTATTGGCGATGGGTCCAGGCGCAAGAATTCAAGCAGGAAGCGCCCAATACCATAGATGACCAGATACATGAAGAAGATATCGCCCGGTTTCAGACGGTTCTTCCAGCGCCTGCCCGCCCAAAGCAGGAACCCCGCGTTGAGCAAATTCCAGATAAATTCATAGGCAAACAGCGGGTGGTAATGCGATACGTTCGCAAATTCTGGCAGCCGCCTGAGCGGATCGATCTCAATGCCCCACGGAAGATCGGTTGGCCCGCCATATACTTCCTGGTTGAAGAAGTTGCCCCAGCGGCCAATGCCCTGCGCCAGTGCTAGCCCAGGCGCGATAATATCCGCCCAAACCCAAACACTAATCTCTCGCCGGCGTGTGTAGATCCACACTGCCAGGAATCCGCCAATCACCGCGCCGGGGATACCCAGCCCGCCAAGGCGGGGATTTATTGCTTGAAGCGGGTGGGTCAGGTAATACGCAGTGGTAATCCCCTGCTCCACCATCGAGGCAGGCGGGGTGAGGACATGCCAGATCCGCGCGCCAATAATGCCGCCGACCAGCGCCCAGGGAAGCATATCCCAGGCGGTCTCCGAATCCTGCCCAAACTGCGCGGCCCGCCGGGCAGAAAGCCACGTAGCAGCCAACGCGCCAAGCATGATTAAGATGCCATAGAAGTATATTTTAACGGGTCCAATGAAGAAGCCATCTGGCATGGTATCTGTTCCTTCCTGTCATTCGTTTTATCACGGCATTAACCACGGCGGAGCGATCCAACCGCGGCCTGCTCGTAATGTTCTGCTAGGGAAGCGGAGGTTTGCGGTAAAAGCCCATCTTCTCGTATGCCTGCCGGCGCACATGCAGAATGCGCTGCAGCGCGGTGATATTTGCGAACAAAGCAATCGCGCCCACAGCAATCAACGGCACATTGAATATCAGGCAGGGGATGAGCACCAGAAACCGCTCAACCCGCGAAAAGACACCTATTTTCGTCTCAAAACCGACCGACTGCGCACGCGCGCGGATGTACGAAACCAACACCGATCCGGCGGCAGCCAGGTAGGTAAGCGATACGCCCAGCCAGTTCTGCTGCTGCGAGAACAGGATCACCAGGCCGCCAAAAATCACCAGCTCAGAATAGCGGTCGGTGACCGAATCGACAAACGCCCCAAACTGGCTCGACTCACCGCGCAAGCGGGCCATTGTGCCGTCTAACGCATCAATGGGCGCCATCACGAGGATAATCAGGCCACCCAACGTCACCTGCCCAACAGCCAGGAAGTATGCCCCAATCGTAACGCCAAACAGACCAAACAACGTCACGGTGTTCGGCATCAATCCTAACCCGTTCAGGAAACCCGCGATCGGTTCCAAAACGCCCTTAAACCGGGCTCGTAGAAAATCAGTGAAAGTCACGGGGTCCTTCTTGGCAGCTCGCTCCACGCTTATCATCCTCTAAATTAAAAAGTTGGTTCGGACAAACAAACTATGCTATCCTACCCGAGGCCAACTGTCAAGCCAAAGGGCTCCCTCTGGCGGGTCTAGTCGTCGATCTCCTCTTCCACATCATTCAGAGGCGGCAGCAGCACTTCACGCTCGCGCCCGCCACCCTGCGAGGGCCCTACTACGCCCAGGTCCTCCAGCTCGTCCATCAGCCGGGCCGCGCGCGGGTAGCCAACGCGCAGCCGCCGCTGAAGCAGCGATGTACTGGCCCGCTGTGTCTGGCGGACAATCTTTGCCGCCTGGTCCACAAGCTGCTGATCGCCGCCTTCCTCATCTGGATTGGTAACCATCCCTTCCCAGGGGGCCGGTTCCTGCGGCAGCGAGGGGTCATACTCGGGCTTTTGCTGCCACCACGCCTGCACCCGGTCGATCTCATCATCTGCCACCATCGCGCCCTGCGCGCGCAGTGGCGAGCCTGTCTCCGGGTTCAGGAACAGCATGTCGCCCTTGCCCAGCAGAGTCTCTGCGCCGTTCACGTCGAGGATCACGCGCGAATCGATCGAAGAAGCTACCGAAAAGGCCAGGCGAGCCGGGAAGTTGGCCTTAATCAACCCGGTGACCACGTCTGTGCTGGGGCGCTGAGTCGCAACCACCAGATGGATGCCCACCGCGCGCGCCATCTGCGCCAGCCGGATGATGCTGTGCTCGGTTTGGTCGGGCGCGGTCATCATCAAGTCTGCCAGCTCATCGACGAAGATGACGATGCGCGGCAGTCGGGGTTGGTTCTTCTTTTCCATCTTGCGGTTGTAGGTGTTTATGTCGCGCGCATGCTGGTTTTCCAGCAGCTTATAGCGGCGATCCATCTCCGCCAGCGCCCAGCGCAGCACACCCAGCATGCGTTCCAGTTCCGTCTCCACCTTTCCCAGCATGTGCGGCAGCCCGTTGAAGCGCACCAACTCTACCATTTTGGGGTCCAGCATTGCCAGGCGCAGGTCCTCAGGCGTATTGTTCGCCACCAGGCAGGTGGCAAGCGCCGCAATGCAGATCGACTTCCCCGAGCCGGTCGTACCGGCGATCAGCAGGTGGGGCATGCGCGACAGGTCTGCCACCAGCGGCTGCCCGGAGACATCTTTGCCTAATGCAACGGCCAGCGGCGAGGTCAGCCGAGTAAAGGCATCCGACTCCATGATTGAGCGCAGCCGGACAATGGCGTTCTTCTGGTTGGGCACCTCAATGCCCACGTATGAGCGCCCCGGTACCGGCGCTTCGATGCGCAGCCGCTCTGCCGAGAGCGCCAGCGCCAGATCGCGCGAGAGCCCCGAAATCTGTGATACGCGCACCTTCTGCCGGATGATCTCGCCATCCGGGCCGGGTTTTTCCACGTAGCCTGGCTCCACGGCAAACTGCGTTACCGTTGGGCCGACCCGGTAACCCGTTACTTTTGCCGGTACGCCGAATTCCTCCAGGCGGTGCTCAATCTTCATCGCCGTCTCTTTAATCACCGACTCGTCTGGGCGTGCATTCTGATCGCTCAACAGCAGGGTCAGCGGAGGCAGGGCATTACTGCGCAGCAGCGGCATGCCCGGCAGCACGGGCTGCACCGGCTCTTCATTTTCGTCTGATGCCGCGGGAACAGGCCCCACCACACCAGCAGCCCCAGTGGGATTGACCTCATCCAGCCAGGCCTCCAGCTTGCGCAGCGACCAGCCGGCAAAGCCCGAGCCATACAGCAGGAACAGCAGCATTAGCGCCAGGACAAAGATTGTCCCCCACGGCGGCGGCATAACCCTGGCAAGCAACGTGGCAAGGCCCCAACCGATTACGCCGCCATAATTGCCGACTTCGGCATCGTGCAGCAGCATGCCGCCCGAAATCGAAAGCAGGGTCAGCACGCCAAAGGCCAAACCTTCCAGTGCCAGCACCCGCCCCAGCGGAATGGTAGGCCAGGAGGCAAACCGGCGGCGGAAGCACAGCAGACCTAACAACAAAAAAGCCAAAACAACAATCGGCCAGCCCCATCCGAATGCAGTAGAAACCAGGGTTGACCATAGATTCAACAGCACGCCCTGATCCCAGCCAAGCGGTGTATAGAGGTTCACCAGGCCAATCAGGGTAATCAAAGCAAATGCGATCAGCCCAACCCCCAGGGCGTCCCATCCAAACCGGCCAAACCGCAGCCACACGTCGGTTACCAGATCCCCCGACTCAACTTCCTCCTGAGTAACAGGGTCCAACGGTACGGGCGCGGGTACCACCGGTTTAGCGGCTTTTTTGTTCGTGCCTTTTGGGGTTACTGCTTTCGCATGCTCCGGACTCATTCAATGGCTACCAATCCTAGACCTAAACGACGTCTTTCCGCATCAACATGCAATATTCGTACCTGAACCGGCTGGTCTACAGCCAGATAACTCTCCAGGTCGCGTACACCGGGCGGCAAGTGAATGGTCGAGATGTGGATCAGCCCTTCCACGCCTTCACTCAGGCGGGCAAATGCGCCAAAGCGCATGATCTTCGTAATCGTCGCGGAAACAACATCCCCGGCCTGATAATTCTCCACCAGCACATCCCACGGGTTCGCCTGAAGTCGCTTGAGGCTGAGCGCTACGCGCCCGTTTTCCTCCGAGATCATCAGCACCAGCGCATCCACCGGCTCGTCCACATTGAGCACGCAGCTCGGGTGCTGCACCCGGCCCCACGAAAGCTCAGAGACGTGGATCAGGCCTTCCAGCCCGCCCAGGTCCACGAACACGCCAAAGTCGGTGACGTTGGTTACCGAGCCGTGCACAATCTCACCGGGCTTGAGCGTGTTGAAGAGCTGCTTGCGCCGCCCCTGCCCCGCCAGCGCCGCGCGTTCTGAGAGTACAATCCGCTCCTGCGAGGGCTCGCACTCGATCACTTTCAGTTCCATTTGCCGTCCAACATAGTCGTTCAGCACCTGGCGGCGCTCTTCTTCTGTCGCGTTGCACGGCATATCCACAAGGTGTGAGATCGGCACAAAGCCCTGTATACCCTCACCCTGCACCAGTACGCCGCCACGGTTGTACCCATAAACCTGCAGTGTCACAACCTCGTCTCGCTCATAAAGAACTTGCACCTGCGGCCAGTCTACAGCAATAATCCCAGGTTGAGAAGATTTGGCCGCGGCGTTCTTCGATGGCGCGGCATATGCTTCCTCATCGGCTAAAACCGATGCCCACCAACCTTCATCAATATTCGGCGCTTGATCCCCCGTATTAGAAACAAACTTCTTCGAAAGCATCCACGCACCTCCCCAACAGAACAATATGGTTCACGAATAAAAGATGGGCAATGTTACTGCTGTGTTCCATCTTTTACAGCAGCGGCAGCAAGGACGGTACCGGTGTCCTGCCTTGCCTGCTGTTCCATTTCTTCAACAGCTTTTGCAACCGCCTCAATAGCGATCCGCTGTTTCCGGTATAGGTCCGCTTCTGACATTGCCAGCCGCATTGCAACTTCACGGACTTTGCGCCCCTCGATGAATTTCATTTCAAGAATATTATACAAGATCCATTCGCCTGTGAAACGTCTTTCTCCTTCTGGTCTTGTGCGGTCTATGCCTGCGCGCAGGATTGCGCGAAGGGCGTTGGCATGATTGCCGTCATATTTTGTCAGCGCATCCTGCACCACAATGAAGCGCATCAGTGGGTTCTGTGTGAGCTTGGGGCCTCCCCAATAATGCGAGAGTGCATCCTTTACCCAATTGGTGAGATCATCCTGCTCGGGCAGGTTTGATTCCTCAGTCAGCAGGCCGCCCTGGTCATACTGCCCGGCAGCGCGCAGTCGCTGGATCATGTCTGCGCGGGTAGAAAGCGACTCGAGCGATTGAAAGATCTTTTCCTGCACGTGGCGGTTTTGCAACGCCATCGCCGCGCGGTTGGTGAGTGTTTTCATGGCAAGCATGTGTTCTTCATCCAGGGCATCTGGGGCAATTCCAGTCACGCCGAGCAAGCCGATCAGTTCGGGCTGCTCGGGCGTTCCATTCAGCAGCGGGAAGAGCGTATCATCACCCCAGCGAAAAACCTGCTCTGAGCGCCCTGTTTCATTGATCTGATGGAGCAGGTCGAGCGGCGCCGAAGATTCAGCCTCGGGATCACGAAAGAGCGTTTTTCCGGTCGTCACCACCAGTTCCATCTCCTGCTCATTCAGGGCGGCGATATAGGCGCCGTTGGCCTGCATGCGGTCGCGGGCTGTCGCCAGCACCGTCTCGAGGAACTGGCGCAGGTCAGACCGGGTAAGCAGTTGGTTCTCCAGGTTGCGCAGCAGATCCAGCTCTGATTTATCCTTGCCGTAGAACAGCCAGCGCTCTGCCAGCGGCGCGAGGAGCGTAATCAGGTATTCCAGCAGCAGAATCGTGATCACCATGAAGAACGGCACCAGCGCCGTGTAGCTGCTGGAACCAAACGCCTCGCCCGCCCGGCGCACCATCGTGACCACTGCCAGCGTAACACTGGCAGTAAACGGCCCGCGCATGATCCATTTGAACAGGCGGGTCTTCACCACCCGGTCGGGCCAGGATACGCCAAAGAAGGCCACCGCGTATGCCAGCGTCACCAACAGCACGCCAATGAGGATGTTCGAAAGAACCGCCAGCGTCCAGAAAACAAGCTGATGGCGAGAGGCAAACTCCGGCCCATATGGCAGGAAGGGAAAGGCACCCAGAACTGGGGCCAGCGCACCGGCAATGAGATATGCCATGCGGCGTCGGCTGGTAGGCGTGGTCGTCCGGCGGTAAGAACGGAAGAAGTTTACCCAGGTGACCGCCAGCGCCAGAAAGTTGAAGAACATGAAAACGTTGGTAAACACGGTCGGCTGGAGATGTGGCGCGGGCGGCCCCCCCACCACCACCGGCCCGACGAGCTGCGGGAACGGCAAGCCCATGAGGAAGATGATGGAGCCGATGTATGCCAACCGTACAGCAATCCGCCGACGCCCGCGGCTTGGGCGGCCTGTGGCAGCCAGTAGTGCATCTGAAAAGTGCAGGTAGGCCGCAGGCAAAAACACTACGCCTGCCCACTGCAAGCGCATCCAAAAGTCAATGCTGCGCAAATCCGTTTCGATCCCCGTAATTGTCTCAGCCGTATAAACCACAGCCAAAAAGAACAGGATCAGCGCAAAGGAGCGCGCGATGCGGTCGCGCAGGTTGAACGTAAGCGCATACAGCAAGAGCGAGAAAGCGGTTATCGCAATCCCTGCTGTAACAATATCACTCAGCGTTCTTAACAGTACCAGCATTCTTACCGCAGCGGTCTCGAGAAAAAGAGGGCAATATCTTGATTAGAAAAGTAATGATCATTATATCCGCAGAATTCAAAACCGAGCTTATGCGCGAGTTGAACTGCGGGGTGGTTTTTTGACTGCATCTCCAGAATCACCTTGCGGAAGCCATGTTCCACGCCCCACTCCGCCGCAGCCAGAATCAGCGCGGAGCCAATGCCCTTGCGGCGAAAACTTTCATGTACCGCACAGTCCGTCACCCACAGCATCTTGTGCGCGAACTGATCCGATAGGCCAATGTATCCTACCGGAGTACCATTAACGCAAGCCACCAGCACAGCCTGGTAGCGGGGCCAATTTTCCTCGTTCAGCAGCGGGTGCGATCCGGCATAATCCACGTTTACCGGGCGCGGAAGGCGAGTCTGGCGGAAATTCACCAAGATTTGCCCATCCTCAATGCTGCGATCCATCTGCCAGACGTACAGGCTTTGATAGCTGTGCTCGATCTTCACCAGATGGGGCACATCACGTATCTCTGCCGGACGAATTTCGACTTCGGGCATGAAACCTCCTGCTAACGTCGGATGACGCGCACTGGAATAACACAGGCGGGGAAAAGCTGGTTTTGATTATCTGAGACAACCAGCCTGAGCAGATAATCGCCGGATACAAGCTGGCTGGTGTTCCAAAAGCCAATTCCGCCATCTACTTTAGGCTGGTTGCCTGCGGCGATGGTCGTCCACACATCTCCGCCCGGTGTTGAATACTCATATTTATAGAAACCAAGATTGGGAACGTTGACCGTTCCCTTTAACTCTACTGTTGCGCTGATCTCCCCCCCGGCCTCCGGGTAGCTCCACTCAATCTGGCCTTCGATACAGCCTTCTTGCAGAGTCATGATATTCGTGGTTGGCGTTATATCCGCATCCTCGGTCACTTCGGGGGTGGCTGCCTGCCCCATCACCGGCAGGGTTGCTGTGGTGGTGGCAAGCAGATCCAGCGTAGGGGTGGGCAGCGCGGCAGTCTGTGGATAACTAGGAACCACAAACGTAACGATAAAGAACTCTAGCAGAATGAAGACCACCAGTAGGGTAAGGATGGTTAAATTTAATGTAAACCGCCGCTGGGCGATCTCCCGTTCTAACCCAAATACGGACCCTCGCCAATCTCCCCAGGCGGAAACGACCCTCAAAAAAGATACGAACGCAACGGAACCCAGGAAGATATAAATCCAATCTTCATACGTTTGCAGGAACGGAAGAAGCTCTTCCATGTCTTTCGATTGTTTTCAAACCTTTCCTAGGAAAACCCGCGTCCCGATAAAAGAGGCACGAATTTACAACGCGCGCAAAACGCCTTGAATGATATCAATCAGTTTCGGCACAATCAGTCGCCCTGCCTGGAGCACTTCTTCGTGCGTGGTGACGGTGCTTCCATCGAGGTTAGCCTTGTTGCTGATTCCAGAGATGCCCAGCACGCGCATTCCGGCATGGCGGGCCACTGTCACCTCGGGCACGGTAGACATCCCCACCGCATCTGCCCCCACTGCCTGCAGGAAGCGCAGCTCGGCGGGCGTTTCAAACGTGGGGCCTGAAAGCCCTGCGTACACTCCTTCGTGAAGTTGGATGTTCTTTTGCCGTGCCTGTTCGCGCGCCAGCTCCATCAGGTCACGATCGTATGCCTGGCTCATATCGGGGAACCGCGGACCAAGTTCATCCAGGTTGGGGCCGCGCAGCGGGCTAAAGCCGGTCATATTTACCAGGCCAAGGTGGTCGGTAATCAGCATCACATCGCCTGGCTCAAACGCCGGGTTGATAGCGCCTGCCGCGTTGGTCACGATCAACGTGTTGATCCCCATGCGGAACATCACGCGAACAGCCAGAGTCACTTCGGCCATGGAGTAGCCCTCATAGAAATGCGAGCGCCCCTGCTGCACGAGCACATTCTTGCCCATCAGCGTGCCGATCACCAGCCGGCCCTGGTGCCCCTGCACCGTCGATTTTGGCCAGTACGGAATGCCATCGTATGTGACAATATCCGGCTGTTCCACCAGGTCAGCCAGTCCGCCCAGCCCAGAGCCTAAAATCAGGCCCACAGTCGGTTTTTGGTTGGTCTTGCTGCGAACAGCTTGTGCAGCCTCGTCAATTTCTGCCAGCGTGAGGTATTCTTTCATGGCCCTTGTGCTTGTTTTCAAAATTTGTTCATGGAAAACAGGAAGTCGCCGGAGGTTATTCCGGCTTTCTATGCTGAATTATATCAGAGAATCGACGTGCACCTTAAAAAAACTCAACCGGGGGTGCGTTTGACTTTCTTGGGCAGGTACCAGTTTGTTGGGGTACTCTCGTGGAGAAACTCCGTTTCTCCACGAGAGTACCCCAACAAACTGAAACACACCCCCCAACCGGCGGTCGTTGCAATTTTGCCACTGCTGCACGGCAGATCAATTTGTTGATTACTTACGGAACTGTAACGATGGGAAGGCAAAGACGACATCGATATGTAGTAATATATTAGTAACGGGTGCTGATATTATCTTTCAGCATCCATAGGTTTATTTTATGAGCAAGGTTTTTAACCAGGGTGAAGATAGGACAGACACCACCGGTCCATTTGGTGATTCTTCTGGACCGGATTCCGCGCGTGGGTATCGGCGCAGCACGGGAAGCCTGGCATCAAAACCCTCAGAAGCCGAAGCGCCTGGTGCTACCGCGGAACTGGAATGCCACATCCAGGCATTGACGCGCCAAAAGGCAGACCTGGAGCGCAGTTTACAGGAAGAACGCGCCCGACGACTTTCTGCCGAGCAGTACACGCACAACCTGCAAGCAGTGGCGCGCTTTGCCCAAGAGTTCGACTCACCGCCCGATGCAGAACAGGCCGCCCGCGCCATGCTGAAGGTGATTGCACAGCATGCCCCATGCGACCTGTGTGGAATTTATCTCCATCTCCCCGGTGAAGGCCGTTTGAAACTACTGGCCTCTGCCGGCACGCCCGCGCGCATGCTGCCGCGCATCATTGCATCAGATCAGTGGCACCCACTGATCGCGCAAACGCTGGCAGAATTGCGCGTCCTTCCCTACGATCAGATACCAACAGCCTTCCCGCCGTTTGAGGTCAATGGACTGCGCTTTGCTTCGCTGCTGGCCGTTCCAATTACCCACCGGGGCGCGCTGCGCGGCCTGCTGCTGATGGCGGATGCGGCGCCGGGCCGATTTGGCGGCGGATGCTGTGCGGTTCTTGAAAGCGCGGTAGAAACACTGGGCTCTGTATGGGAGTATTCTCACCGCACCGAAACAATGACCGACCTGGTCGCCGCGATTGCGCACCTCTCCTACGTGCCAGAGACCGGCAGCCTGTTAGAGCGCATTGGCGCCATCGCCCGCGAGACGCTGCAGGCGCGTTTTGCCGTAGTCGCCATCCAAACCGCCGAGGGTTGGGCAATGCGCCCCTCGGGGGAAGCCCCCCTGCTCTTGCGATCACTCCAGCACCAGGCGTCGCAGTTCCTGGCAGAAGCGCTAAAGACCCCCAATACCATCCGCATCACCGACCTATCCAATGAACCTCGTGCCGCCGCCCTGCGTATTGACTGGGCAGACCTGCGCAGCATGATATTCAGCCCAATTCACAGCGGGACAAATACTACGGGCATCCGGGTGGAAGGTTTGTTGATGGCATTTGGCAAGCAAGGGGAACCCGCTTTCACCAACGAAGATGTGCGCATGGCGGAGCTGCTGGCAACTCGCGCTGCGATCAACCTGGAAAGCGCCTTTCTCAATCATCAGCTCCGCGAAAACCTGGAAAAGACACAGCAGCTTTACGCGCTCAGCCAGCAGATCGCCAATGTTCGCGATCTGCGCCGCGCCGCCTGGGCAATCGTTCGCACAGCCAGCAAACTCACCAAGGCCCGACGCTGCGGTATGGTGGTGTACAGCCTGGATGGGCAAGAGCGGAAAGCGGAGATCTGCTTGCCGGCCAAAGACGCTGGGGCTGCCCAGCCGGAGGTTTTGATTTCTCAGGCCATGCAAGACCGGCGCACCATAACGCAGCCGGAAGCCAACGGACTGATTACCGTTGTGATCCCCATTCAGTCCAAGCATCTCTCGTACGGCGCACTTTGGATGGAAGTTCATGGACGTAATGGGCGCACCGAGCCGCGCGAAGAAGTGGTTGCGCTGGTGAACGAAGCCGCCCAGACAGTAGAGCGCATGTTCCTGCTGGAAGAAACGCGCGAGCAGGCACGCAAACTGGAACGCACCAACCGCCAGCTTGCCAAAGCGCTGCATGATCTTGAACAGTCCTACGACCAGACCATCCAGGCGCTGATGCGCGCGCTGGATGCACGCGATAGCGAGACGGAAGATCACAGTTGGCGGGTTACGGAGCTTTCTGTTTGGCTGGGGAAGAAGATGGGCTTATCTGTGGAGCAGCTTCGCGCCTTGCGCCGGGGCTCCATGCTCCACGATCTGGGCAAGATTGGTATCCGTGATCACGTGCTGTTGAAGCCGGGGCGCCTGAATGATGACGAATGGAACGAGATGCGCAAGCATCCTGAAAACGGGGTAGAGATCATCCGTACCATTTCGCCCCTTAGCGATGCGATTCCGGTTATCATCGGGCACCAGGAGCGCTGGGATGGCAGCGGCTACCCGCGCGGGCTAAAGGGCGAAGAGATCCCGCTGCTGGCTCGTGTATTTGCCGTGATTGACGTCTACGACGCCCTGACATCCAAACGCGTGTATCGCGATGCGCAGTCAAAAGAAGAAGCCCTGGAGTATTTAGAAGAGCAGGCGAGCATCCACTTCGATCCGCAGATCGTGGCGCTCTTTACCCACCTGATGCGCACCGATCCGCCGCCATTTGAGGCATAACCAGCGCTCGCTTCGTTGGCTGCGAGTACGCTTCTTGCTCTACCGAGCAGCTATTTCATCACGCTCTGGAAAGCGCCCAACGCACGCTCAACCGCTGCGTCGCCCACGTCGTGATGCGTCACCAGGCGGAAACGGCGTGATCCAACCGCGCCCACCCTTACGCCTTGTTCCGCGAGGCGAGCGGCTACTTCGGGAGCAGTGAGCGTGATCCGGTCGTCCAGCATGGCAAAGACCATATTGGTGGGCGGGTTCTCACGCTCCACGCGCAGACCGGGAATCTTTGCCAGACCCTGGGCCAGCACGCGCGCCCGGCAGTGATCTTCTTCCAGCCGGTCCACCATCTTCTCCAGCGCAACGATCCCGGCAGCCGCAAGTACGCCCGCCTGGCGCATGCCGCCACCCAGCATCTTGCGGATTCTGCGCGCCCTGCCAACGAAATCGCGCGAGCCGCACAGCACTGAACCAACCGGTGCGCACAGCCCTTTGCTCAGGCAGAACGTAACCGAGTCAACCATTTCTGTTAAGCGCGATGCCGGTACGCCCAGGGCTACCGCGGCATTGAAAACCCGCGCGCCGTCAAGGTGCAGGTTCAGCCCGTTCTCACGCGCCAGCGCGCCGAGCGAGTCCATGTATTCCACAGTCAGCGGAACGCCACCGCAGCGATTGTGGGTGTTCTCCACTACAATCAGCCGGGTGCTGGGGAAGTGCGGATCACCGGGGGGACGGATTGCGGCGCGAATATCCTCTAGCAGCAGCGTTCCGTCGAGCTGCGTGGGCAGCGGGTTGGGATGCACGCTGCCCAGCGCGGCAACACCCCCACCTTCAAACAGGAAGGTATGCCCTAAGTTGCCTTCGATCACCTCATCCCCGCGACCGCAGTGGCTCAAAACAGCGATCAGGTTGCCCATCGTGCCTGAGGGGACAAAGAGCCCTTCTTCTTTTCCCATCTTTGCCGCCGCCAGATCCTGCAGCCGGTTGATGGAAGGGTCTTCGCGGTAAACGTCATCCCCCACTTCAGCAGCAACCATCGCCTCGCGCATCTCGGGGGTAGGTTTGGTCACGGTGTCCGAGCGAAAATCAACAAAAGCGGCAGTATTTTCCATCAAAATTCCTTCGAGAAAAAAATTAAGGCTCATATGTAGTTTCAAGGAGTTTTGGTGTCACAGGCCCCCCCTG
>JAEYTI010000209.1 GCA_023434145.1 Chloroflexota bacterium
GCACTTCTTCGGTCATGTTCTGGTCGATGACCGCGCCGAAGATCAGGTTGACGTCGGGGTGCGCCGTTTCCTTGATGATGGCGGCAGCCTGGTTGACCTCGAACAGGGTCAGGCTGGGGCCGCCGGTAACGTTGAACAGGATGCCGCGCGCGCCGTCAATGGTGATGTCGAGCAGTTGGCTCGAGATCGCCGCCTCGGCTGCCACGCGAGCACGCTCTTCGCCGGTCGCGCGGCCAACGGCCATCAGGGCCGCGCCGCCTTCCGACATGATCGCGCGCACATCCGCAAAGTCCAGGTTGATCAGGCCGGGGACCGTGATCAGCTCGGAGATGCCCTGGATACCCTGGCGCAGAACGTCGTCGGCCAACCGGAAGGAGTCCTGCAGGCTGGCGCGTTTGTCGACCATCTGCAGCAAACGGTCGTTAGGGATCACGATCAGCGTATCGGCATGTTCTTTCAGCTTGCCAATGCCCGTTTCCGCCGATTGCGACCGGCGCGAGCCTTCAAACGTGAAGGGGCGGGTGACCACGCCAATGGTCAGCGCGCCAACTTCCTTGGCCACCTGCGCCACAATGGGTGCAGCGCCGGTGCCGGTGCCGCCGCCCATGCCTGCCGTCACGAAGACCATGTCGGAGCCTTTCAGCACTTCGTACAGCTCGTCCGCCGATTCTTCGGCAGCCTTGCGCCCGACCTCGGGGTTACCGCCGGCGCCGAGGCCGCGGGTTACCTTGTCGCCGATGCGCACGCGCGTGCCCGCCTTCGACTGCAGCAGCGCCTGGCCATCGGTATTGACCGCGATAAACTCGATGCCTTGCAGGCCTTCGTCGATCATGCGGTTTACGGCGTTGCAACCGCCGCCGCCGCAGCCGATGACTTTGATCCGCGCAAAGGATTCAGAATTGGGTAAAAGTTCCATTGTTGTTACCTCCTCCATATTGATTAGTACATCCTTCAAAAACGTTCCGATGGATAACCCAACGGCTTTTGCCCGCCCCCTGATGCGGGCTCAGCCGGTACTTACGGTAGTAATCGTTTGAACCAGGTTCGCAGTATTTCACTGAAGTTACTCCCTCCTTTCCTCCGGGAACCGCGTCCTGGGCCACCCGGGGCTGTCTGGCTCATCATCAACGCCCAATACAGCAGGCCAACGCTGGTTGAATAGGCCGGCGAGTGCAGTTGATCGGTCAGGCCGACCATGTTCTCCGGGCGGGCAATGCGAACAGGCAGGCCCATCACCCGGTTTGCCAGCGTGCGCGTGCCAGGCAGCAGGCTGCTCCCACCCGTCAGCACCATGCCGGCAGGCAGCAGGCCATCGTAGCCCGAGCGCTTGATCTCTTGCAGAACAAGATCGAAGATCTCTTCCATGCGCGCCTCGATAATCATCGACAGCTCCTTGCGGTGAATCTCCGAGGTTCGGTCTTCACCAAAAATGCGCGCGCTGAAGATGTCGTTTTCTTCGATCTCGTCCTGCACGGCATGGCCGTACTGCTTTTTGATCTCCTCCGCCTGCGAGATCGATAACCGCAGGCCGTGAGCGATATCCGAGGTAACGTGATTGCCGCCGACCCCCAGCACCATGGTGTGCCACACATCGCCATCGATGTAGATGGCCATGTCGGTCGTGCCGCCGCCAATGTCGCACACCACCGCGCCCATCTGGCGTTCGGTCTCTGAGAGGACCACTTCCGCGGAGGCCAGCGGGTTGAGCACAAACTGCGTAACCTCCACGCCCGATGCCTGCACGCTCTGGCGCAGGTTTTCTACGGTCGCGGCGGCTGCGGTAATGATGTGGGCTTCCACTTCCAGGCGGTAGCCGTGCATGCCCAGCGGCATGCGGATGCCATCCTGCCCGTCGACGGTGAAACCGCGCTGGATCACGTGGATGATCTCACGGTTGTGGGGGATCGCAACGGCCTGGGCAGCATCGAGCGCGCGCGCCACATCATCCTGATCGATCACCCGCCCGGCAATACCCACCACGCCCTTGCTGTTTACAGACGAGACGTGTGAGCCGGCCAGGCTGACCAGCGCGGCGGTCACTTCCAGGCCCGAGGAGCGTTCGGCCTTCTCGATCGATCGGGCGATCGACTGGCTGGCCGCCTGTAAATCGACGATCGTTCCCTTACGGATGCCCTGGGACGGTTCAATGCCCACGCCGAGTATGCGAAGGTTGTTTTCGCTCTCCACCCGCGCCACAAGGGTGCAGACTTTGGTTGTGCCGATATCAATGCCTACAACGATTGGATCGTCCGCCATGGCTTCACTGCTCCAGTCGATAGAATGGCGCGTTTACGTGCGCAACACTGATGATCACGGGGCGCTGCCCTTCAGCAGTCAGCTTATTGACAATTTCTTGGTACGTGTCAAACTTTTCTTCAAACTGCGTGAGATCACGCCCAATGTAAACCGCCCATCCCTGCGGATCGTTCCAACCCAACCCGTTCTCTTTATTGTACACAAGCTCCACATCGGGTGGTAGCAAATTGGTTAGTCCTTGGGCAGCTGTAAGTAATTTTATGTCTAATTTACGCGTCGCTGTGGCTAGCTGCGGCTCTAACAAGCCGGGGATAACGGAAGACGGCAGAGCGTCATCAACCGCAGCGGTACTGCTCCCTTTATCCTTGTCCTCTTCCGCAATAGGAGCGGGGGCAAGCGGCAAATCGTCTCCGGCGATCACGGTTGGGAGGGGCCCGGCATCACCACGGGCAGGGAAGAGCACCCCGTCCTGGTCTACCCAGAGCACCTTCTCGTCCTGCAAAAAGGCCATCACCGGTTGGCGTTCCACTGCGTGGATCGATACAGTGTTTGGCATTGATACTTCTAACTGCACATCCATTAGTTCAGGGAAGGATTTCACCACCGCTGCCTGCACCTCAGACGCGTTCACTTCCAGGATCGAAAGGTTGTTGAGATCCACAACCGCATTGATGTCTTCAGCCGTCAAGCGCTGCAAGCCAGACACGCTCACCGTGTAGATGCGGAAGAATGGCGAGTTCATCATCGAGAAAATGCCCACTGCCGTTGCGATGACGATAATCAACGAGAGGAGGCGCCAGCCGGGATTCATCAGCGGGATGGCGGGCAGGCGCAGTTCAGCGCCGGCTGCCTGATCGACAGTTACGTAGAACTGGCGGCGGGGGCGCTGGTTGCTCTGGCGGTGAACGGGGGTGCCAAAGTCATTCCCGCGGAAAGTTACCGGGCGCGAAGGCAGCACCGGGTTGACAACGCGGCTGCTTGCCGTGTTCACCCGCTGCTGGCTGCGGCTTGTGCGCCGCTTGCGGACTTCCTCAGCTCGATTGTTGAACTGCTGTGATTGCTCTCCCCTTCTCATATGCTCCTCCTAAACTGGCGCACGGTACGGTCACGTTCCAACTTGCGTTCCAGGGCCAGGTCAATCAGCCGGTCAACCAGCGCTGCGTAATGCAGCCCGCTGGCGTCCCACAGCTTGGGGTACATGCTGATCCTGGTAAAGCCCGGAATGGTGTTGACTTCACTGATAAAAACTTCCTGGGTGCGCGGATCGAGCAGGAAATCCACTCGCGCCATTCCCGCGCAGTCGATGGCGGTGTAGGCGGCGACCGCCAGCCGCCGGATCGCTTCTTGCTGCTCCTGCGGCAGGGGAGCGGGGATCATCAGCTCAGAGCGCTCATCCAGGTATTTGGCTTCGTAGGTGTAGAAGTCGGCGGAGGGGCGAATCTCTCCGACGATAGATGCTTCTGGGTGTTCATTGCCTAGAACGGAAACCTCGATCTCACGCGCATCGGGCACGCCGCGTTCGATCAGCACGCGCCGGTCGTACGCCGCCGATTCCATCAATCCCTCATAAAGATCCGAGCGGGTGCGGCATTTGGTAATGCCGACCGACGAGCCCAGGTTGGCGGGTTTAGTGAACAGCGGGTAGCTGCTCATCGCTTCGGCAGTAGCGATCACGCCCTGCGTGTCTTGCTCGATCTGCGCGCGCGTAACGGTAATCGATTCGATCACCGGCAGGTCATGTGCCCGCATCACGTCTTTGAACAGTGCTTTATCCATTCCGACCGCCGAGCCGAGCACGCCTGCGCCCACGTAGGCCAGGTCGGTTAGCTCTAGCAGGCCTTGCATGGTGCCGTCCTCGCCAAAGGTGCCGTGCATTAGCGGGAAGACCACGTCGAGATGGGCAATTGCTTCCAGCCGCTCGCCGTTGATGGCATACAACACAGCCTGACCAGCCTCTGGCAGCAGCGCGGCGCGCGTCAGGCGGCCCATTTTGCCCGTTTGGAGCGCTTCCAGCACTTCGGCTCCTGTCGCGCCGGGCGCGGAGATCCACACGCCTTGCTGGGTGATGCCAATAGGGATAATCTCGTACTTCGCCGTGTTGATGACCGGGAATACGGAACGCGCCGACATCAGCGAGACTTCATGCTCGCCTGACCGGCCTCCAAAAATGATCCCCAGTGTCCGTTTCCCGTCTGTCATTCCGCTTGCTCCTGTGTTTGCCAATTCCCCAACAATTCCACCTCTAACTCGAGCTTGGTGCCGAACCGCTCAGCAACGGTTTTGCGGGCTGTTTGGATCAGCGTACCGATATCGGCGGCAGTTGCTTTGCCATGGTTGATAAAGAAGTTGGCGTGCACCGTGCTGATCTCCGCGTCGCCGACACGGTAGCCTTTCAGCCCGGCTGCCTCGATCAATCGCCCGGCATAATCACCCGGCGGGTTCTTGAACATCGACCCCATGCTGGCCCCCGGCGGCTGCGTGCCGCGGCGGTGCGTCGAATAGCGCTCCATCGTTTCCTGGATGGCCTGCGGATCGCCTTTTTGAAGCTGCATTTGCGCGGAGAGGATGACGGCGGTGTTACCGCTAGTGCCGTGCTCGCGCTTGAGGCGGCTGGTGCGGTAAGCGTATTCCATTTGTTCAACGTTCCAGGTCTCTTTGCCATTGGGGTGCAAGATCTCTGCCAGCAAAAGCGAGGCGTTCATATCGCTGCCGTGCGCGCCCGCGTTGCCATACACAGCGCCGCCCAGCGTGCCGGGTACGGTAGCGGCCCACTCGAAGCCGCTCAGGCCGTGCAGGGCCGCCTGGCGGGCAATGGTGCCAATGTGCGCGCCAGATTCGGCCCACACGGTCGGCGGGTTGCTGTCTTCGTAGATCTCGATCCGCTTGGCCCGGTTGAGGACAACCACACCGCGCATGCCGTCGTCGCTAACCAGTACATTGGAGCCAAAACCGATGACCTGGAAGGGCACACCCAGATCCCAAAGCTTGGTGGTGTAGCGTTCCAGATCGGCGGCGCTGTTGGCTTGCAGGAAAGCATCCACGGGCCCGCCCGTGCGCGCCGTGGTATAGCCGGCCAGGCGGACGCTCTCTTTCAGAGCATCGCCAAAGGCGGCGCGCAGCGCATGGATCGGGAGGGTGGCGGAAGAATGCTTCATTGGGTTACATCGTCTTTATAAACGTTATCAACTTCGAAACGAGATCCGGTTCATCCGGGGTGGCCGGAATCTGCTTGTGTTCAACGGCTTGGTTGCAGCCGGGTTTGGGTTGGCTCACCAGGCGCATCCCATCCAGCGCCGAGTCGACCTGGGCGTCAAAGGGTCGCTTCGGGGAGGGTTTCTTCGGCTCAGGCATCTTGTTTTATCCTTTCGCGCAGTGTTGCTAACACCTGCGCGGTGATCTGGTCCGCATCTCCGGCAGACAGCACCAGCAGCACGTCGCCAGGCTGAAGGTGCTGGAGCAGGTGCGCTGTCACAGCGGGGAGAGCGGGGATAAACTGCGCGCTGGGGTGGTGCATGTGCTGTACCACCTGCGCGGAAGAGAAATTGTCAAAGTCTTGCGCCATTTCGCGAGCCGAGTAGACCTCGGTGACGATCACGCGGTCGGCGGGAGTGAAGGACGCGGCAAAGGCGTCCATCAGCGAGCGGGTGCGCGAGTAGGTATGCGGCTGCCATACGGCCCAGATGCGGCGATCTCCATAGCGGGCGCGGGCGGCAGATAGTGTTGCCTGGATCTCGGTGGGGTGATGCGCGTAGTCGTCGATAATGGTGATTCCGCTCACCTCGCCCTGGATGTCAAACCGGCGGCCGGTCCCGCTGAACGCACCAAGTGCCTGCGCGGCGTCTTCCAGTGTATCCGCTCCAAGCACCTGATGCACGACTGCCAGCGCCGCCAGGCTGTTGCGGACGTTGTGCTCGCCAGGCGCCTGCATTTCAACGGCGATTAGCGGCTCACCGTGGTAGGCTGCTTCGTAAGTAAAGCCTCCCAGTGCATTGGGGCGAACGTTGCGGGCGATGTAATCGGCCTCTGGGTGCATTCCGTAGCGAAATACCTGTGCTCCTTCTGGTGCGGAAACGGCCAGCCGGGAGGCATCTTCCTGATCGTGCGAGACGAACAGCAGCCCATTGGGCCGCAGGCGGCCTACAAAGGCGGAGAAGGCTTCGAAGTAGCTCTGCGGGGTAGGGTAGCAGTCGGGATGATCGTGCTCCAGATAGGTGACCACGATTACGTCCGGGTTCAGACCGAGGAACATGCGGTCGTACTCGTCCGCTTCGATGATAAAGGCGGGGCCTTGCCCGGCGTGGGCGTTCTTGCCGCCCAGGTTCTTGGCTGTGCCTCCGATGATGTAGGAGGGATCTTCATCCAGGCGGTCGAACAACCAGGCGATCATCGCAGTGGTGGTGGTTTTGCCGTGCGTTCCCGCGATGGCAATGCCTACGTGGCCTTCCATGAGCTGCCCCAGGAACTGTGACCGCTTGAGCACAGGGATACCTGCGCCCAGGGCTGCCTGCACTTCTACGTTGTCATCCGGCACAGCGGAGGAGCGCACCACCACGTCTGGCGATTGAATATTCTCGGCGGCATGACCACTGAAGACGCGCGCGCCGGCCTTCGCCAGCTCATGGGCCAGCGGCGAGAGGGTCCGGTCTGAGCCAGACACTGTATAGCCGCTTTCCAGCAGCAAGCGGGCGATCGCGGAAAGCCCGCTGCCGCCGATGCCGATGAAATGAACGTGCCGCATCTTCATATCCAAAAGGGCTCCTAGATGAATACCACCAGAACGAACGCGAAGGCCAGCGCCACCGCGAAGTAAATTGCGGAAGACCCGCCAAGCAGGTCAGGGGGCATGAGCGCCATCATCCGCGCGGTCGTCTCTGCGAGCTGCGAGCCAAACGGCGGCGACTCGATCAGGTTGGGGAAGGGGTACCCGGCGGCGTTGAGGTAGAACCAGATCGTGCCGACCACCAGGTAGCCGTTGAACGCGCCCAGGAACACGCCCAGCAGGATATCTTGCAGGCGCTCGCGGGCAAAGCGGTTTTGCGCGGAGAGGCGCGGGATGTTGGGAGTCTGATAGCCGAAGAACACCAGCGCAAGCACCACGCCCGTGCGCAGCCAGAACATCGTCGGCGGTGACGTGGTGGCGATGGCCTGGATAAACGGCACAAACCGTTCCAGCACCGAGATGATGAACAGAGCCAGGATCAGGGCGAAACTGACCAGCAGTTCGCGCGCCCAGCCGCGCATGGCGCCGATAACGGCAAACAGGATCACGTACATCCAAAAGACGACAACCAGGCTAACCATGCTTACGCTCCCCGGGAGACTGGGCTCCCGTTCCTCGGACATTTTCCGCCAGCTCCCGTACCAGATCCGCGATGTGCTGCGCAGCGTGCGGGCGTTCCAACGACTGCATGGACTGGCGCATCTGGCGCAGCCGGTCGGGATCTCGGGCAAGGGACTGTACGGTCGGTAAAAGTTCCGCGGCAAGACGCTCAGTCTCAATCATCAGCGCAGCGCCGCGCTGGGTGAGATAGTCGGCATTGACTTTTTGGTAGCGCCACGCATACGGGTAGGGTACGAGGATGGCGGGCAGCCCGAACAGCGGGTATTCGCCCAATACGGAGGCCCCGGCACGCGAGATCACCAGATCCGCCGAGGCAAGGGCAGCGCCCATTTCGTGCAGATAGGCCGTGACGTGGTACTGCGCGGCGAGGTTGGCAGGCAGGCTCTTGCGCAGTTGCTCGGCCTCTTCCTGATCCAGCCGCCCGGTCAGGTGCACAATCTGCATCTCTTTGAGCAGATCGGGAACGATAGCAAAGACAGCCTTGTTCAAACTCTGCGCGCCCTTGCTTCCGCCCGTTATCAGCAGGGTAAAGCGCCCGGGCTGCAGGCCCAGGTGGGTCACCGCGGTAGAACGCGTCCAGCCGGAGAGCTCGGGACGCAGGGGATATCCCGTCACCACGGTTCGCTTGTTAGACGAAAAGTAGGGACGAGAATTTTCGGTTGTCACGGCGATCACATCGGCGTAGCGGGCGATGAGCTTAAGCGCAATGCCCGGCTCAATATCCGGCACGTACACTACGCTGGGTACGTGCATGCCCGGCAGGCCAGAGGCCGCCAGCGCCATTGGCACGGCAACAAACCCTCCGGTAAATAGAAGCACGTCTGGTTTAAAGTCGTTCAGGATACGCCGCGATGCGAGCGTACCCCGTGCGACCTTCACCAGGTTGGGCAGTGTTTTCAACCCCATGCCGGCGACTTGACCGGCCGGGATGGCAGTGTAGGGGAGACCGGCGCGCCGCACCAATTCTTCCTCCATACCGCCTTCACCGCCTACCCATAGAACTGGGTCAGCTTCTTTGCCGAGGGCCAGACAGGTTACCAGAGCGGGATACACCCCGCCGCCGGTCCCGCCAGCGCAAATCAACAACCGCGCCAAATGTTCCGCCTCCTTGTTTCGATTTCGTCTCGCCCTTTGTCTGGGCGATGTTCATCAAAATTCCAATTGCAACCATTGTTACCAGTAGGCTCGAACCGCCGTAGCTGATCAGCGGCAGCGCATTTCCGGCCTGTGGCAGCAGGTTGACCATCACCGCCATGTTCAACATGGCTTCGATCACAATCCATACGGTGATGCCGCTGGCCAGCAGCGAACCGAGTTTATCGGGCGCGCGGTTGGCAATTGCAAGCCCGCGCCATAATAAGATGACGTAGCCTAGAATTACAAGCCCTGCGCCAATTAATCCCATTTCTTCCGCGATTACGGCGAAGATGCTATCGGTAGTGGGAACGGGCAGGCCGGTAAATTTGGTGGTGCCGTGGCCAATGCCAACCCCAAACAGGCCGCCGTTGATTACTGCCTCTAGCGAGCGCTGCACGTGATAGTGCGCTTGCAGCGGATTGTTCAACCCTGTGAGATAGGTCTTGATGCGCTCGATACCAGTGGGGAAGATATTCACGACAACCCAACCAAACAGGCCTGCCGCGGCTACCGTCATTCCGATCTGCCGCCACGCGCCGCCAGCCAGGAAGAACAGGACGCCGCCCAGCATCACAATGGTAATGGCCGCAGAGATATCGGGCTGGAGCAGGATCAGCCCGGCGGTGATGCCCAGGATGGCGATCAGCGGGACCAGACCGAGGAAAATATCGTTCAGCACATCGCGTTTGGCGTTGAGCCATACAGAAACGTAGATCAGGATCACCAGCTTGGCCAGCTCAGAGGGACGGATGGAGCCACCCAGTACCGAGCGATTGGAACCAAAGGTAGTATCTTGCAGCGCGGCAACGATGATCAACATCACGATGGTCACGCCCATCATGGGGACGGTGAGGCGCTGGTAAAAGCGGTACGGGAACCGGCTGGCGACAAACGCTGCAATCAGACTAACAACCAGCCAGCCGGCCTGGCGAACCATGTAATAGCTGCCGTCGGCCTCGCCTTCCACCGTCAACTGTACGAACTTTGGGCTGGCGGAATAGATCATCAGCAGCCCAAACAGCGTCAGCGCCATTGTCACGCCGAGCAGCGGCCAATCGACCCCGGCCTTTTCCGTCCGTCGTGGACGAGCAGCCGGTGCAGCCATGCGGTTTTTGTTCACGAAAGTGCTTTCACCCATTCTCGAAAGCGCTCCCCACGCTCTTCAAAATCTTTGAACTCGTCAAAACTGGTGCCGCCCGGCGAGAGCAGGACGACATCTCCGTCTTCAACAATATTTGCCGCCGCGGAGACTGCGGCTTGCAGGCCGGGCTGCTGCGCGATGGTTTGCAGCCGCGCTCCGGCGCGCAGCGGGCCAATGGCTTGGAGAATCTTTGGCGCGGCCTCTCCAAACACCACTACGTGATCTACACGCTGATGCAAGAGTTCGGCCAGTTTCTCCCAGGGCAAGTTCTTGTCGCGCCCGCCCAGCAGCACGACCAGGGGTTCTTCAAAGGCCTGGATGGCGGCGATGGTGCGCTCGGGCGCCGTGTCGATTGAGTTGTTGTACCAGCGCACGCCGTTCCACTGGCGAACCAACTCTAGCCGGTGGGCCACGCCGCCAAAGCCACGCACGCCCGCCTGGATCGATTCGACCGGGATACCTGCGACCAGGGCAACCGCGCAGGCAGCCAGCACGTTGCGCAAGTTATGCTCCCCGCGCAGCTCGATCAGTGATCGGGGCATCAGTTCCACTTCGCCTTGGGGCCCGCAAGCCATCAGGCGGTCACCGTGGAGATAGGTGGCGATTGCGTTTGCTTCTTTGCTGTCTGGCGCATCGATGCCAAAGGATACCAGCCGCCCCCGTACCGTCTCCCGCAGATTCCACGAGCCGGGATCTTCGCGGCTGAGTACAGCCGCTCCGTCTGCTCCCTGGAAGGCCAGGATACGGGCTTTGGCGGCGGTGTAAGCTTCGAGCGTGCCATGGCGATCGAGATGGTTCGGAGTAATGTTCAATATGGCAGCGATCAGTGGCGAAGTGGTCATTTGTTCCAGCTGGAAACTGGAGAACTCTACCACGACGATATCGTCCGGCTGGATTTCGTCGACGTATTCCACCAGGGGCAGGCCAATGTTGCCGCCAACCCACGCACGTCGGCCTATCGCCTGGGCGAAGTGCTCGGCCATACGGCCCACCAGGGTTGTGGTGGTGGTTTTGCCAGCCGAGCCGGTGATGCCGATCACAGGCGCGCGTACGGCATCCATGAAGATCTGCGAGTCGTTGGTGAGGGGCAGTCCGCGGCGTTCGGCCTCAACGATGATCGGCAGGGTCAGCGGTACACCGCCCGAAACGGCCATCAGATCGGCGCTGTCGAGCAGTTCCAGCGGGTGGCTGCCCAGCGACCACTGCACCGGCAGTCCGGCCAGCGAGTCGATGGCGTTCTGCATCTGGGCCTCGGCGCGCTGATCGTTCAACGTCACCTGGGCTCCGCGCGCAGCAAGGAAGCGCGCCAGAGCCAGCCCCTGGCGGGCCGCGCCGATGATGAGAACCCGTTTCCCTGCCCAATGTATCTTCATGCTATCTCACCAGTGCAAGTGCGATGCCAAGCATCCCAGCTAATAGACCTACCAGCCAAAAGCGCTGTACAACTTGCGTCTCGCTCCACCCGAGCAGCTCGAAGTGATGGTGGAACGGGGCCATCTTGAACAGACGCTTGCCTTTTGTCAGTTTGAAGTACGTGACTTGCAGCATCACCGAGAGCGTTTCGGCCACGGGGATGATGGCGATGATGGGCAGCAGCAGCCACTGACCGGTCATCAGCGCCACAACGCCTAGCGCAGCTCCCAGCGGCAGCGAGCCCGTGTCGCCCATGATCAGGTTGGCGGGATGGACGTTGAACCACAAGAAACCAAACAGCGCGCCAACCAGGGTGAAGCAGAAGCGTGCCAGAAAGGTCTGCCCCTGCAGTAAGGCGATCCCGCCGTAGGCTGCAAATGCGGTGGCGGCGATCAGCCCAGCCAGCCCATCGAGCCCATCCGTAAAGTTGACCGCGTTGGACATACCCACGATGATAAACACAGCGATGGGGATATACAGGGCGCCGAGCGAGATCGGCTCTTCTCCGGCGAACCACCAGAGTTCCGGCACTTCGAGCACATACTTGAGAGCGTACGCTACGATTGCGGCGAAAATGATCTGAAACATGAACTTGGTGCGGGCGCGCATGCCCATCCCGCGCCGCGGTCCGCGGATGCCTTCCCAATCATCGATCGCGCCTAGCAAGGCGAACCCGAGCAGTACCGCCACCGGCAGCAGCACAGAGTTGCCCAGTACATCCAGGCCCAGAAGGGTGGCTGCATTCAGCAGCATGGTTAGCATTGCCACCGGCAGCACGAACATCACGCCACCCATGGTGGGGGTGCCCATCTTGGAGAAATGACTCTTTGGCCCTTCCACGCGGATCAGCTTGCCGATCTTGAAGTGGCGCAGCACGCGCACCAGCGGACCGCCCCAGATGACGGTCATCATGAAGCTCAATCCGCTGAGTGCCAGTGCCAGGGTTGTCTCATTCATCAGGAACTTGCCTCCAGAGCCGATACGATGCGGTCCATGCGCAGTCCGTGCGAGCCTTTGACCAGCACCACGTCGAGCTCGGTTAGTTGAGATTTTAGCAAATCAATTGCCTGGGGCACATCCGGCACCCATTCGATCTGGGCGGATGACATACCCGCTCGCCTGGCGGCGTCGATGATCATGCGGGATTTCTCGCCCACGCAGATCAGCCGCTGGGCCACAGCGGCGGCGCGCATACCGACCATTTCATGTCCCTGGCGCTCGTACTGGCCCAGCTCGTACATTTCGCCCAGCACCGCCACGCGGTTGCCTTCCAGCTCGTTGAGCAGGTTGAGCGCTGCCAGAGTCGATTCTGGTGATGCGTTGTATGAGTCGTCCAAAATCAGCGCGCCTGCGGTGGTGCGCACGGCGACCAGTCGGAGCTGGGCATGCCCCTGGCGCAGGCCATCGATGATCTCGCCCCAGGTGAGGCCTTCGACCAGCCCAACGGCAGCCGCTCGGAGCACGGTATGAACCGAATGCGCGCCAATCAGCGGAACGCGAATGTGCAGCACTTCGTTGTGGTAGTGCAGGCGGAAGCGGATGCCTTCGAGCCCCATGCCTACCACCTGGTCCGCCCATAACTCGGCGGCGGGGTCGATGCCGTAAAACAGCACGCGGGCCTTGGTCTTTTCGGCCATGCTCCGCACCAACGGATCGTCGTAATTTAAGATTGCCACGCCCTTTGGGGCGGGGGGCAGGGCCTCCACCAGTTCGGCTTTTCCGCGCGCGATCACTTCCTGCGAGCCGGCGCGCTCGGCGTGGACGGTGCCAATGTTGGTCACCACGCCTACTTCAGGCAGCGCCAGGTCGCACAGGAAGGCGATCTCTCCGGGAACGTAGAAGCCCATCTCCAGCACAGCGCGCTGGTGACCGGCTGCCAGGCGCAGCAGAGTCAGCGGCAGGCCGATTTCGTTGTTGAAGTTGCCCGCGTTTTTCAACGTGCGGTAGCGGCGGCCCAGCACCTCGGCGATCAGTTCTTTGGTGGTCGATTTGCCCACCGAGCCGGTAACGCCGATGACACGCACGTTTAGCTTGCGGCGGTAGAAGTGGGCGATGGTTTGCAGGGCCTCGAGCGTGTTTTCCACCTGTAAGCAGAACGAACCGCCGTGCAGCAGGCTGCTGGGAATTGTGGCCTCGATGAAGTTGGGCTTCTCCCGCAAGTCGATGACGTTGAAATGCGTCGAAACGTCCTTCTGAACGAGCGCCAGGCTGGCGCCGTTCTTGAACGCCTCGCCAATGTAATTGTGCCCATCGGTGCGTTCGCCGGGCATGGCGATAAACATCGAGCCTGGTATCACCTGGCGAGAATCGATAGCCGCCTCATTGATGACCAGGTCCACCATAGAGGGGCGATAGCCCGTTAATGCTTCGAAAACGTCCGCCAGAGTGAGCACAGAATTTTCCTCGGTGTAATCAACCGTCTTACTGATCGCCCGCAGCTTGCTGCGACGATAACTGGTGCCGGATCGCATCCGGAGGCAGGTCTAACAGGACCACCAGGTTCTCCACCACCTCGGAGAAGACTGGCGCGGCAACCACCGAACCCCAGGGAGAGGAGGTCGGTTTTTCAACCCAAACGTACACGATAAAGCGTGGGTCATCCACCGGACCCCAACCAACAAACGACGCGTTGGTCATGTTGTTACTTGAGTAGCCTTCAGGACCGGCGATTTCTGCCGTACCGGTCTTCCCGGAAAGGCGGTAGCCTTCCACCAGCGCCACGGATGATTCTTCTTCGAGTGAGATGGCGAGCATTTCGCTAACGGTGCGGGCGGTTTCGGCTGAGATGGGATTGCCGATGACCTTGTTGGGCACGTTGAACTGCTGTCCATCTTCGATGGTGGCCTTCAGTACGTGCGGAGCCATCATCTGGCCCTGGTTATTGGCAATCGCCGAAGCGGCGGTGATCATCTGGACGGGAGTGGTTGAAACACCCTGCCCAAATGAATTGGTGCCAAGGTTGACCGGGTACCAGTAGGGATCGCCCTGAACGCTGAGCGGCCAGTTCACTTCGCCGGCCAGATCGATGCCGGTGAGGTGGCCAATGCCAAACTTCTGCAGGTAGCTGTAGAAGGTGGTTGGTCCCATCTCCGTTGCGATCCATGCCAGGCAGACGTTGAGTGAGTGCTGCATGCAGCCGGTCATCGTCTGCGGTCCCCAGGCGCCGCGATCCCAGTTATAGATCGGGATGCCGCCAACCATAATGACGCCGGTGTCGAGGAAGGGGCTGTCTGGCGTGACAATACCCGCATCGATTGCGGCGGCCATGGTGAGCACCTTGAACACCGAGCCTGGCTCATACGTCTGCTCGACGGCGCGGTTGAACGGGGTGGGATTGGGGAAGATCTCGCCGTAGTTCCAATACTCGTTCGGGTTCAGGCGCGGGGTGGAAGCCATGCCCAGAATTTCCCCGTTGCGCGGATCCATCACCACGATGGTTACGGAGGCTGCTCCGTTCTCTTCCTTCGCTTCGTCGGCGATCATTTCCACCAGGGCCTGAATCTCGCGGTCGATCGTCAGCACCATGCTAACACCGGGGGGAATGGAGGGCGTTTCTTCGATCAGGTAGGGGTCCTGTGGAACCATTACGGCTATCGGTGTTCCCGCCAGCAGGTGGTTATATTTTTCTTCCACGCCGAAGAAGCCGCGCCCGTTTTGAACGTCGAGGTAATTATAAAACCCGAGGATGTTCGAGCCAAGGCTTTGCTCGGGATAGCTGCGCTCCAGGTGTGGGGTCCACGTCAGCCCAGCCAGGCTGGGGTTTACGGTGCCCTTTTTCGCTGGTGTATTTAAGGCGCGCTCTTGAAGCTGCTCTTTGATGATCTGCAACTCTTCAATCTGTTCGGGCGACACCGAATTGTGCAGCGTTTGGTACATGGGGATGTTAGGGTCTACCGACTTCACATCCAGCAGTGCCAGGGTATTACCGTAGTCTAGCCCAAGCACGCTGGAAACGGTCATGGCGATTGTGTCCCGATCCCGCATGGCGTTCAGATCCACACCCACTTCGTAGACCTCACGGTTACCCGCCAGCAGGTGCCCCCAGCGGTCATAGATCTGGCCGCGTTCGGGATAGTAGACTTTGCGGTAGTAGGTGTAATTCTCTGCCCGCGCCATGATCAACTGCGCAGTATCGGAGGTCTGAATGCGAATCATCCATCCAAAAATAAACAGGCCCGCCAGGGTTAGCGCGCCTCCAACGACCGAAAAACGAGAAATGGAAAGGAAATTCTTCATGGTGCTACCCCTCCCGACCCGCTGATCTCTGTCATATTCTGCATTAGCCAGTCCCAAAGTGATTGGGTATAGACCGGTTTGATCAGCGGCTTCTCCGGCCTGGCCCCAGGTGGGGCTGCCTGGATCACCGACTGTCGCCCGGTGTAGCTGGGGGAGACCATATAGGTGATGTCTTCCGGTTTCACCGGCTCAAAACCCATTTCGGATGCTCGCTGTTCCATCCGCGCTTTTGAGGTCAGGATGGCAAACTCGGTCCGCAGGCTGGCGATCTTGCGGGTCGCTGTCTCGCGATCATATTCCAGCGATTGCACCTTCAATCCAGCATCCGCAGCCTGTACCGACACACTGACCATGACCCACAGTGCTGAAGCGCCCAGGATTGTGGCAATCAAGAACAACACCCCCCACTGCGTCTGAATGCGCCAGGGGGCTTGCTTGTATGCCTGTACCATGCGTTTCGACACTTTCACGGTCTCACTCCAATGATCAATTGTTTCTCGTTGCTGTGTTTCCACGGGAACCTCCGGTAGAAACACTTTGCAATACTCATGCCAGATTTGCTTTTTCAACGATGCGTAAACGGGCGCTACGCGCTCGCGGGTTAGACTGGGTCTCCTCATCACCGGCTTCGATGGGCTTCCGGTTGACTTCGGTGATACTCGCTTTGTGTCCGCAGGTGCATATGGGTTGTTCGGGTGGGCAGATGCAGTCGCGGCTTTCACGGCGGAAGTACTGCTTGACGATGCGATCTTCCAACGAATGGAAGGCAATTACCGCCAGACGGCCACCCGGGGCCAAAGCCTGCACCGCCTGGGGCAAGAATTCCTCGATCCCTTGCAGCTCGGCGTTGACAACGATGCGCAGCGCCTGGAAGGTTTTTGTTGCCGGGTGTGTCCGAGAGCCTTTGCGGCCGCCCATCACACGGGCGATCATTTCGGCCAGCTCGCGGGTAGTGTGAAACGGGCGGTCCTGGACGATGGCGCGGGCAATGCGGCGGGACTGCTGCTCATCCCCGTAACGCCAGATAACATCGGCCAGGTCACGTTCGTCCCAGGTATTTACGATATCTGAAGCGGAGAATGGGGCATCGGGGTCGAAGCGCATATCCAGCGGGCCTTCGTACTGGAAGGAGAAGCCGCGCTCGGGTGTGTCGAGCTGCATGCTCGATACGCCGAGATCAATCACGATCCCCTGCACCGCATCCCAACCGTGTTCGCGGAGGGTTTCTGCCAGCGTGGTGTACGAGCGTCGGAGGAGGATGGCGCGGTCGCTAAATTCTGCCAGCCGGGCTTGGGCAAGCTCCAGGGCGTTTGGGTCCAGGTCGAAACCAATCAATTTTCCATCCGGCGCGCTGGCCTCTAAAATTCCCCGAGCGTGGCCCCCTGCCCCTACCGTGCAATCTACATAACGGCCTGGGCTGTTCGGGCGCAAAGCGAGTATAATTTCATGGTAAAGAACAGAACGATGCGGAAAGTTCGGGCCGCCTTCGGTAGTCGACATTTGCGCCGCCTACCGGAAGGGTAGGTTGAGGGCGGCAAAGCGCTGCGTGTTGGCATCTGTGTCTTGCAAGATGTCGTTCTGCTGTGCCCATTGGTCTGGTGACCAGATTTCGAAGTAATCGCCTACCCCGACGATGACGGCGGCTCCGTCCAACCCGACTTGCTGGCGTAGGAACTGGGGCAGAAGGATGCGCCCGGCCCGGTCGGTCTCGACACGCTCGGCAGAAGAAAAGATGTAGCGTTTGAGCGTCCGAGCTGCCGGGTCCGTCACACTAAGCTGGTTTGCGTGGGAAGAAAGCTGGTCAAAAGAGGAGGACGGAAGAACCATCAGGTTACGGTCGAAGCCCTGGGTCACGAAAGCGCCATCGGCCAGCAGTTCGCGATAGCGCGCCGGAATGGTCAACCTCCCTTTTTCATCGATGGTGTGTTCGTATCGACCCAAAAACATATGTTCTACTTGTCCTATATAGACGGAACGCCGGGCATGCGCCGGCGCTCCACGATCTCCCACTTTTATCCACTTGTACCCACAGTATAACGATTATCCCCCCACTTTGCAAGTAGTAGACCCCACTAGAACACATTCTTTGCATATTTTTTAGGAGATCTTGATGATTGGGTATCGTCAACTATTTTTTGGCCTGGAAACGTCCGTCCCTTTGTTAGATGGAACACAGCGCCAGTACATTAACCTGGATAATGCCGCCTCGACCCCGGCTTTTCGCGCAGTAAAAGAAAGCGTGGATGGATTTCTGGCATATTACAGCAGTGTTCACCGCGGGGTAGGGTTCAAGAGCCAGGTATCCACGCATGCTTACGAGGCGGCCCGCGAAGCGGTGATGGCATTTGTCGGCGCAGACCCGGCCCTGGATGTGTGCATCTTCGGTAAGAACACCACCGAGGCGATCAACAAGCTGGCCAGCCGCTTTCCTTTCACCGCTGAACGTGATGTGGTGCTGGTCAGTGCAATGGAGCATCACTCAAACGATCTGCCCTGGCGCCAGGCCGCAAAAGTAGTTCACCTGAACCTGACACCGGAAGGTCGTTTGGATGAAGCCAGCTTTGACCGCGCCCTACAAGACTATGCCGGGCGAGTGGCGCTGGTGGCAGTAACAGGTGGCAGCAACGTGAGCGGATACATCAACCCGGTGTACCGGCTGGCGGAAAAGGCCCACGCCGCGGGCGCGCAGATTTTGGTCGACTGTGCCCAGCTTTCGCCGCACCGCAAGGTGGATATGCTCCCCCACGATGACCCACGTCACCTGGATTTTGTGACCATCTCGGCGCACAAGCTCTACGCCCCCTTTGGTACTGGCGCGCTGGTGGGGCGCAGGTCTACTTTCGAGGTGGGCGAGCCGGAGTACCGCGGTGGCGGGCAGGTAGATATCGTCACGCTGGATGACGTGGCTTGGTCCACGCCGCCCGAGCGTGAAGAGGCAGGCAGCCCCAACGTGGTGGGGGCGGTGGCCCTGGCGGCAGCAGTGAAGCAGCTGCAAGCGGTCGGCATGGAACAGGTGGCGCAGCACGAAGCTGACCTGACCGCCTATGCCCTTCCACGGCTCCAGCGCATCCCCGGGCTGCACATCTACGGCGACCGCGACCCGGCTCGGGCTGCCGAACGCCTGGGCGTCATTCCACTGCAAATGGCGGGCGTGCCGCACTTTTTGCTCTCGGCGATCCTATCATACGAGTACGGCATCGGAGTCCGCAACGGCTGCTTCTGCGCGCACCCCTATTTGCTGCACCTGCTGGGCGTGGAAGAAGAGGCGGCTACGCGCGTGCGCAAGAGCATCCTGGCGGGTGACCGGCGCGAAGTGCCGGGGCTGGTGCGCGTTTCGTTTGGCCTGTACAACCAGGAATCGGAGATCGACGAATTGGTCGATGCGCTGGGACGCATTGCCTGTGGCGAGATCCACGGCGAGTACGAGCAGGACACTGCCTCTGGCGATTACCTGCCGAGCGGCTGGAACGTAGATTACTCCAGCTATTTTTCGGTAGAAAAATTCCTTCTTTAATCCTGTTTATTCCATCTGCGACACTACGCAGATGGAATAAACAAAAATTTTCAAAGGAGAACACAATGAAGCCTGAGTATTTTGCCATTCTCACCGCCATCTGCTGGGGCGTAGGTGGATACTTCGAGAAGAAAGGCCTGCACCTGGGCAACCTGAGCCCCACCATGGGTATTACGCTGCGCACGCTCACTGCCTTCATTATCTTGGGCATCGCCAGTTATCCGCAGTGGAAGACGGTGCCGCAAGCCGGGCCCAAGGCGCTGCTGTACATGGTCGTCGGCGGGGGCGTGGTTGCCGGGGCGGTGGGCATGCTGTGCTTCTACACTGCCCTCAAAGGCGGGTCGCTCACCCGCATTATGCCGATTGCCTTCACCTCACCGTTCTTCGGCGCGCTAATGGGCATTTTGCTGGGCGGCGAGCCGCTGACGATTAAAACGATCATCGGAATGCTGCTCACCATTGGTGGAATTGTTGTACTGACGATTTAATCAATCTACGATCTTACCTGTTTGAAGATTTTTAGAGGAAGGAAGATGGGCAGAAGTATCGCCCATCTTCCTTCCTCTTTGTTGTAGCCTCATTTGCACCAAAGAAAAAGAGAAACTGCTCAGGCTTAGTGGTTCCTTTATGTTTTGGAGTGAGTTGCGCAGCAACTCACTCCAAAACATAAAGGAACCATACCGCGCCGAGTAATTACCGAAAAAGAGCTATTGACTTAGATAGGAAATGATATATAAACAAGTTATATATAGGGAGTTGCACATCATGACTGACTTACAACAACTTCGTAAGGGCTCTACCAACCTCTTGATCCTCAGTATTTTGGCGCAGGGGCCAAAGCATGGCTATGCAATCATGCGCGAGCTAGAGGCGCAGAGTGATGGCTACTTCACGATGACTGCCGCACTGCTCTACCCGGCGCTCCATCAACTAGAGCAAGATGGTCTTGTGGAAGCTGCGTGGGAATCGGCGCCAACCGCGGAAGCAAAACGAAGGCGCAAAGTGTATCAAATTACTTCCACCGGCCTGGAACATTTGGAAGAGAGCAAACTGGGATGGCAGCAGTTTGTCGAACGCTTGTTTAAAACGATAGGCGGATCTGCAGCGACGCAGGGGTAGACCAATGAATGCTGAAGAATATATCAACCAACTCAAGGAACAATTAAAGGACTTTACCCCAGAAGAGACTTCGATGTTTGTTGAAGAAATCCGCGCGCACATCGAGGAAGGGCTTGAAGACCCTCACCTGGGGCCAGTGGAACAACGCAGCCAAAAGCTTGAGGCAGAAATGGGTTCACCCAACGATATGAGCCGCAACTTTAAGGAAATTTATCGCCCCAATCGCTGGATCGATTTTCTGCTGGTGTTTGTGCCATTTGAAATACTGAAGTACCCCATCTTACTGCTGTCAACCATCCTCCTTGCCAGGGATTCAGAGAGCACTGGTCCATTTTTCACAGCTCCAGATCTGATGGTAAGCATTCGAGTGACCATTTTGTTATATATGCTGCTGGTTTTCATCGCACTGCGCCGAAAGTCGATGGGGCTGCTGTTTTTCTGGCTCCCTCAGCTTATTCTCAGTACGTATGTGTTGGTCTACCGCGAAAAACGCTTATTGCTGAATGGTTTCTTTCATAATTCTCCATCGGGGATAATGGAGAGCGTCTTTTGGGTGGTTTTGCTAAGCAGTCTGGTCGGTTATTTAGGCTACTGGATCTGGCGGCAGCGGCGCGATGCACAGCTTGTGGTGCTGGCCCTCCTGCCATTTCTGTTCACGCTTGGCAGTATGCTGGTCAATCCCTATAGCGCGAGAGGACTCTTCTCTGGTGGCTATCAACTGCCGCAGTGGAATATAACCGTATTGGGTGGATTTCCCTTGGGGCTTTATCAGATCAGTATGCTGATTTGGCCGGTGCTGTTTTACCTGTTCCGACAGCGCAGCGTGCGATGGTTGGGGTTGCTGGTAAATGCTGTCCCTCTGGCGGTGATGAATCTGGTGGCCTCTCGACAATTCCCTTTGCTTGCGGCAGTATGGGCGATCCCGATGGTTCTTGTACTGGCTGCCTGGTATTCCGACTTGGGAAAGCAGCAGTCGCGGCCTCACATCGCCACTTGATTCGCCGCAATACAACAAACAACACCTGTGCAACAATATACAGGTGTTGTTTTATTACCTAATCTTTTATCTATAGGCTCTTAATACACAAACTCGCGGATATCGTAGCGGCTAATGTGCGGGATGCCGCCGGCGCGCGAGAACTTCAGCGCCGCCTCGATCTCTTCGCCCTGGCGGATGCGCTCCTCCGATGTTAGCGGCCTGAGGTTTGCGTCGTAGGCGTCACGGGTGTATTCCATGCCCTCACCTTCAATCAGTTCGGAGAAGTAGATCAGGTCGTCCAGGTCGAGCGGCATGGCGTTGAGCAGCTTTACTGTATCGCGAACGTGGTCGCGCGCGTAGGCGTGCCCGCCCGCGCCCAGCAGGGCAATCACGCCGACAGAGATACCGCCTTCCTTGATGGTTCGCACCGCCTGGAGCACATCTTCTGGCTTGCCCGGCTTCTTCAGGAACTCCAGCAGGCGGGCATTGCCGCTTTCCATGCCGATGTAGATGCGCTTCATGCCCAGTTCTGCAAGTTTGCGGTAATCGGCGGCGGTTTTCTTCTCCCCCGAGAAGCCATCCAAAAAGGCAAACATGCCGCCCAACTGCTCCACGTCGTAGACCTCGTGCACCACATTGATCAGATCCAGCAGGCGCGGCTGGGGTACCACCAGGGCGTTGGCATCGCCGAGGAAGATGGTGCGGCGCAGGTTCAGCCCCTTGCCCAAAAAGCTATGCACCGATTGGGCATGGGCTCGGAACTCATCCGGTCGCTTGATGCGGAAGCGCCGGTCGCGGTAGAAGGTGCAGAAGGAGCAGGTATTGAACGAGCAGCCTTCGGTGGCTTGCAGCACCACAGCCATGTACTGGTCGGGCGGCAAAATGCCCACCGGCTTGTACACTTGGTGGTACTGCCGCACGTCTTCGGCGTAGCGGTCCAAGGTAAAGCAAGCGGCAGCTTCTAGCAGGGGCATGGCTTCGGCGGGCAGGGGAGCTCTCAGTTCGACCGCACCCTTTTGCAGGTCTTCGCGTAGGCTGGCCATCAACTGCCGCGCGGTCTCTTCCAGTTGGGCAGCCTCGGCGGTTTCCAGCCATCGCCGCTCTCGCGCTTCGCTCCCCACCTGCCACTTGGCAACTGTGCGTCCGTTCAGCCCGCGCCGGTACGAGATATTCTCTTGCATCGCCGTCCACAACCGCCCCATACCGTCGAAGCTATATACGCACGACTGGCCCTGTCCCTGCAAGGAAAGAGTCAGGCTGTTCGGTTTCGTACTGAGTGTTAGTGTGCGGTTTTTCCACATCCCAAAAACGACCATGTGCGTGCTCCCGCGAGAATCCTACCATAAGTTACCACTGTGCTATACACCCCACCTCCAAAATTTCTGCGCCCAAATTCTTCACGATTTTGTAACTGACCTGAAACACCCTTGTATTTTCATTCATGGGGGTGGACGAAGCAGTGGCCCGCCCGGGCAGTGCAGTTACATGGTTCTTAATTGCTTAAAAAGTGATCAAACTTTGTGGATCTCTAGGTTTTGCCGTGGTTG
>JAEYTI010000380.1 GCA_023434145.1 Chloroflexota bacterium
GGAGCCTAAACATGTTTAACCGCGTTTTTCAAACCGCGAGCTTTTAAAAAAGGGCGATAAACCTTCTTTAACAGGCGGGCGAAGCCCGCAATTTATCGATCTCGAATCGAATACAGGTACGCCGCCATATTCCTGGCTGTTGCTTCTGGCACATCGGTGTTGGGCATGGCATTGCCCGGCTGGATCTCCTGTGGGAACCGGATCCACAAAACGAGGTTCTCGGGGGTATTGGGCAGCATTCCGGCGATGTAGGTCTGCTCAGCCATTTGACCCAACCGCGGGCCAACCTTGCCGTGCGCCCCCGCGACGCCCGGAATGGTGTGACATGATCCGCAGCCCCACGACTGGATCGCCTGGCGGCCGGCTTCTACATCGCCGCCGGGCACATCAGGTACTTGAACCCGCGCGGGATCGCTGCCCATCAGTGAAAACACAGTGAAACCGCCCAGCACCAGCAGGAGACCCAGCGCCAGCACCCAGGGGAAACGCCTGCGCTCTTCCACGGCTGGCGGTGGTGCCTGCCTGGAGGGTTCTGGGGTATGCGGAGCATCATATGCCCGCGCTGTTCCTCGCTTACCGCGTCGCTGCGCGGTCACCGGTACCTGGCCCGGTTGGATACGCGCATAGGCGCCTTCAAAACCGGCAGGCCGAGGGGAGAATGCCCGCTTTCCTCTGGCAGCACGCCGGTTGAGCAGCAGCCGAGCCACCTGAATCACCGCCGCCAGCGCGACGGGCACCAGGCTCACCAGCGCCCATTTCCTGCGTTCGTTCCTTCTTCTTCTCATACCTTCCTCTTACCCGCCTTGCAGATCCCTGCGGATCGTGTCAGCGGCCCACAGCGCCAGCGCCGAAAGCGTGAGGGTCGGGTTGGCGGTGCCGACCGTCGGAAACACCCCAGCTCCCAGTAAAAACAGGTTGGGGTGATCGTGCGAACGCTGCTCGGCATTGACCACCGAATGCCCTGCGTCGGCGCCCATACGGTATGTGCCCATCACGTGCCCCGCGCCAAACGGCTCTTCGCCGTGGTGGAAGTAAACAGACTCCATCGCGCGGAAAACCCGTTCTGCAACGTCTCGCGCGGCTGCCAGACCGGCAATGGTCAGATCGTCGTAGCGGTAGGTCAGGCGCGGGCGCGGGATACCGATCGCGTCGAGCTGATCCCAGGCGGGCTGCACGCGGTTTTCGGGCAGCGGCATCTGCTCGATCAGGCAGGCAAAACGGTACTGCCGCGAAACGTGATCGTTGAGCATCTGGATCAACCGCCGGCCCCGCACCCCCGATCGCACGAACTCTTCTACCAGCCCAGCAGGAGAAACGCCCGGGAAGCTCCAGCCGTCCTCGCCAACCGCCAGCCGGAAGGCGGCGTGCTCGCTGCGAAACACCCCGTCACGGTAGTCCTCGATCCCGGCATTTTCGAGCGGCGAGCGGTAGGGGTAGAGCGGATTTTTTGCCAGCGCCCACGAAAGCTGGATGGGATGATCCATCAGGTTGCGCCCGACCAGATCGCTGGAGTTGGCGACGCCGTTTGGCAGCGCATCGGTCCGCGACATGAGCAGCAGTTTGGGGGTTTCAATGGCGTTGCCGGCGATCACGTAAACGCGCCCGGTTGCGCTGTGCTCGCTGCCATCCGGGCGCTTGTAACGCACGCCGCTGACATTGCCCTCCGGGTCCACTTCCACCTGGAATACCACGCAGTCTTCGCGGATCTCCACGCCCAGCGCTTCGGCCTTCTGCGCGTGGACGGCCCCATCGTACTTGGCTGCAATGGGGCAGATGGGCACGCAGGTGGCATTCCCGCAGCACGGCGGGCGGCCGTCATAAAAGGTAGAGTTGCGCGCCTGGGGTGTGAGCCGCACGCGCATCCCCAGCGGCCGAACTGCCATATCAATCTGCTTATCCAGATAGGTGAGCGGCAGGGGCGGCTGCGGGAATGACGTGCTGCGCGGCGATCCCAGGTCATCGTGGCTGTCACCTGCCACGCCCATTGCCTCTTCCGCCCGCCCGTACCAGGGCTCCAGGTCATCGTAGGTGATCGGCCAATCTTCGCCCACCCCATACAGTGTTTTCATGCGGAAATCATTAGGCAGGTGACGGAGCGTGGTACCCAGCCAGTGCCAGGTAGTGCCGCCCACCCGGCGCTCGTACGTGCTTTTGAAGAACGTCTCACCATCCTGCACGTAGTAGCCATCCAGGGCAATCACGGTTGGGCGCGGAGCGTGGGGCACATCGGGGTACGGCGATTCGGGCACCTTTGCCACTGCCTCGCGGTAGTTGCGCACCGCCTCCGACCGCACCACGCGCGGCCCCGATTCGAGCACCAGCACGCGCACGCCAGCCCGGGCAAGGCTCCAGGCGCACAGCAGCCCGGCTACCCCAGCGCCAACGATAACGACATCCGCATCCAGGTTATTCTGCATCCCACTCCTGCTCCTCATATTTTTTCATCGTTGATAGATTTGAGGATGTCGAATCCATCAACAAGGGATACATCCTTATCCCCCGCCCGTTTCGGCGGGCAGCGTGGGAACTGGGGTGTACTGGATGGCGGGCAAAAGGTCCGCCTGGGGTTGTTCGGCCCAAAAACCAAACTGCGCGCAAATGGTCAGCGGCTTGGTGAAGTGCAGCACCTTCCACGCCAGCGCGTCAACGAAAGTCACCACTACGGTTTCTTCACCAACCGTAGCCACCCCCGAATACCACATGTTGATGATCTGATCCGCCAGCGCGCCGTAGCCCTCCTGGTCGAAGAAGCCTGCGCCTGCTAGCGCATCTACGTCTTGCGGCAATGGACCGGAGCCGGAACTGGCTGCCCCGTACACTTCCGCCAGCGTCGGACCCTGCTGCTCGCCCGAAGCAAGCGCCTGCAGGTACACCCTGCCCAGGTTCGGGTCGAGATTATCCACGCCGGTGAGCAGGCTGGAGAACTGCAAGAATTCCTCCAGGCCGATCATGCCCTCGGGCACCTCTTCCGCGGTCTGATCGCCGGGAGCCTGCGGGCTTGCCAGTGCTCGGAACGGCGTCGCCGTGCGGTAGCCCGGCGGCTGCTGCGCGATCTCATCCGCTGCGCAGCTTACCAGCAGCCCGGCACCGCCGATCAGCGCCCCGCGTAAAAAGCGCCGCCGGTTGATTCGATCGTTCTGAGGATTTCGTTTTTCGCTCATAACAATTCCTCATCCACGAAGCGCGGCTTGGGTTCAGTATGCGCTTCTTGCGCTTCCATATCGTCCAGCCAAGTTTTCATCATCCACAGCGCTGCCGCAAGGTACACCATCCCGGCAGGCACCCACATAATCGTTCCGGCAAGCTGCTGGTCTGCCAGCGCGCTGATTCCCCACGCCTCCGCGCGGCCCGCGTAAATGGGGTACCACAGGCGCTCCGAGAAGGTCAGCAGCGCGCCGAGCAAGCCACTGTACAGCGCTGTGGTGAACAGATACAGGATTGCCAGCCCCCGGTTGGCCCGGCTGCCGCCGTACGTGCGCAGGGTCACCCACCAGAACAGCAGCGCTGACCCTAAAAAGCTGAAGTGCTGGATGGCGTGGACCAGGTCATTTTCCACTGAGGCCTGGTAGAAAAATGGCGAATGCCAGCCCCACAGCAAAACGGCTTGCAGCAGCCACGCGACGGCTGGGCTACTGGCGATGCCCCAGGCGGCGCGCAGCCATTCCAACCGCCGCCAGCCAGCGCCCAACCCGCGCCGCGCCTCGGCAGGCAACCCCAGCAGAATCGCCGGGAGCGGGTAGGCCAGCACCAGCAGCGGAGCCGCCGCCAGCATCAGCAGGTTGTGCTGCAACATGTGTACCCAGAACAACTGCCCTGCCAGCGCATCCAACGGCGAGAGGAGCGCGATGGCCAGCACAAATATGCCCGCCACAAACGCCCAGGACTGTGCCTTCAATCGGCCGCTTGCTCCCCCTCCGCGCCGAACCATTGCGCGCCATCCACGCGTATACGCTGCCGCAGAAATCCCCAGAAGCAGCATGACTCCGGGCTCTAGTGACCAGGCGGCCCACCAGTTCTGTGCGCCGTGCGGCTCGCCATCGTGCGCCAGCGCCGGGCTCGCGGTTATCGCCAGCAAGGACAGCGTGATCCACAAAAGGGTGAGCGTGCTTTTAGAAGACACAGGGCCTCAACACAAAGAACGGATACATATTGAGCAGCAGCAGGAAGAAGAAGATGGCGCTCAACATCAAGCCCGCAAGCGAAAGGAACTCGTCGCGGTCGTATGCTTGTAGCGGGTGCGGCTCCTCGGGATTCTCGGCAGCGTAGTGACGCCACGAACGGTAGCTCCACCAACCGTTCCAAATGACTGCGCCCATCGCCAGCAGCGTAAACACGACCAAAAACACCAGCAGCGCGCTGATGCCGAGGATACGGAAGCCGAACATGTTGGTCATGCAGGAGGCTTCCGAGACGAAATAGCCGATCAGCATGTGAGCCGACCAGATCACCGGGCTGGCAAACATGCCATACCACAGCGTCTTTGATGATCGAACTTCAGCAGTTGCAGCGGGCTCATGCATAAACCATGCCTCTAAAACAGGTACGGGCCGCCGTACAATACGGCCAGCACGATCGTCCACAACAAGGCGATCCCATAGAAGAACAGAACCGTGGTGGAAACCATGGTGTAGTGCCCCTTGTGGAAGCGCCCGCGCCACGCCCAGCCCTGCGTGATGATGCTCAGGATAATTGCGATGGTGGCGAAGATGATCATGATCCCAGACAGCGCGTAATACGCAGAACCATAAGCATGGGTCGCCCAGGTGAAGGGCAACCGGTTCAGCTCGGTAACCTGCACCGCCAGCCCGCCGGCTGCCAGCAGCAGCGCGAGGGCCAGCCCAACCTTCATCTTGCCCACCGCATCGGCTTTCACGCTGCGTTCCGCCCACCAACTGGTAGCCGCGCTGAGTATGATCAGACCGATTGTCAGCAGCCCGAACGGCCAGTTGGGCAGCGTGATAGCCGCCGGGGGCCAGGTATCGTTCTCGATGCGGATGTAAAAATAGGCGTACAGCAGAGTCGCCACCACGATGCTGAGCACCAGCACCAGCGAACCCATCGCCCACTTTGCGATAATGGGGCTGCCGTTCGGCCGCACAGCGATGCCCGTTTCGCGCTCAAAACGCTCCTCCTCTTCCAGCGTTGTCGGGATATCTTTTGGCCAGTGCCAGCCGATGAGCGCAACCACGATGACGCCGACGCCCGCCAGCGCAATGGTATGCGCATTGAAAACCTCCGCGGCAAAGATCATCACCATGCCTACGGCAGCGACGAACGGCCAGATCGACGGTCCGGCTACGCGAAATATCTCTAGCGGTTTCGCGTCCAGAGTCGATGTCACCATTGCGGCGCGCCAGGTGAGCGGCCATCGCGCCATCTTCTGCACGATGTTCTCCGTGGCGGGGTCCTGCCCATGCAGGGTATCCTGCTGCCACAACGGGTGGCGGCTGCGCACTACCGGGAGCACGGTAAAACCGTGCGGTAAAGGCGGCGAACTGGTGGACCACTCCAGCGAGTCGCCGCCCCACGGGTCTGCGCCCGCGCGCGGTCCGCGCATCAGCATCCAGAAGAAATTGATGATGAACACCAGCACCCCTGCCGCGAGGATAAAAGCGCCAATGGTGGCGATCAGATTGTAAAGATCCCACCCCTGCCCTGCCTGATAGGTGTAGACCCTGCGCGGCATGCCCATCAGCCCCAGAATGTGCATGGGGAAGAAAGTGATGTTGAATCCGATAAACGTCAGCCAGAAATTCCACTTGCCCAGTGTCTCACTGAACAAGCGCCCGGTGAATTTCGGCACCCAGTAGTACAGCGCGGCGAAAATCGGGAAGGTTACCCCGCCGATCAGCACGTAGTGAAAGTGCGCCACGACGAAGTAGCTGTCGTGTACCTGCCAGTCAAACGGCACTGAGGCAACCATCACGCCGGTGATACCGCCCAGTGTGAACAGGAACAGGAAGCCTAGCGAGAACAGGAACGGCGTTTTGAAGACCGGCCTGCCCGCCGCGATCGTCGAGATCCACGAGATGACCTGGATGCCGCTGGGGATGGCGATCACCGTGCTGGCGGCGGAGAAAAAGGTTAGCGAAACCTGCGGCAGGCCCACCGTGAACATATGATGCGCCCACAGCCCAAACGAGATGAACCCGGTAGCCACCATCGACATGGCAACCAGGGTATAACCGGAAATGGCCTTTCGTGAAAAGACCGGGATGATCATGGACATGATCCCCGCCGCGGGGATGAATTGGATATACACTTCCGGGTGGCCAAAGATCCAGAACAGGTGCTGCCAAAGCGTTGGGCTGCCGCCTGCCAGCGGATTGTAGAAGTGCATCCCCAGCTTGCGGTCCAGTTCGAGCAGCATGGTGGCGACGATCAGCGGGGTGAAGGCAAACAGCAGCATCACCGCTGTGACGAGCATTGCCCAGGCATAGATGGGCATGCGGCTGATGGTCATCCCTGGCGCGCGCATTCGTAGGACTGCAATGAGGATCTCGATCCCCGCGGCGATGGCTGCCACTTCAGCCACACTCAACCCCAACAACCAGAACTCGGTGGGCAGCCCGGGCGAATATTGCTCGCTGGAAAGCGGCGGGTACGCAAACCAGCCCACATCGGGCATGGCGTTGAAGAACATGCTGGAATAAAACAGCAGCCCGCCAAACAAAAACGTCCAAAAGCTGAAAACGCCCAGGCGTGGGAAGGGCATTTCGCGGTTGCCCAGCATAAACGGCAGCACCAGGATCGCCAACCCCTCTAGCAGCGGCACGGCGAACAGGAACATCATCGTAGAGCCGTGCATGGTGAAAAACTGGTTGTACCGTTCAGGCGATAGGAAGTCGTTTTCGGGGCGCGCCAATTGAATCCGCACCAGCAAAATGTTAATACCGCCCAGCAGGAACATGAAAAAGGCCAGGCCGATCATCCGCCCGCCCAGGGCATCATTCTGCAAAGCGCGCAGCGCGCCGATCACGCCGATCGGATCTTCCCAGGTTTTCTCTAATCGCTCAACTGCGCCGCTGGGCGCTGGCGGCACGGTGGCTCCGGTTGTGGGGTGGGTATCAAGGGGTTGGTCGACTGCCATTTTTCGTTACTCCAGTGAGAGCAGATAGTCGAGCAGCGCATTGAAGTCTTCGGTGGAAAGATCCGATGCCGGCATCTTCACCCCTGGCTTCACACCCTGCGGATTCGAAATCCACCCGCCCAGGTTCGCCCGCGAAAGCGGCAAAATCCCGGCGCCGATGGTCCGGCGGCTGGCCAGGTGCGTTAGATCGGGACCTAACTCTCCGGTTGCATTGGTCCCCTGGATAGCATGGCATTGGATGCAGTTCGCCTCCAGGAATACTTCTGCCCCGCGCTGCGCGCTGCCGCCCGCCGGAACGGCTGCCGGCTGCTGCATCTGTGCCAGCCAGGTGTCGAAGTTCTCCTGAGATACTGCAACCACCCGGAACAGCATTTTGGCGTGCTGCGTACCGCAGTACTCGGCGCATTCGCCTACAAATACCCCCTCGCGGTCTGCCTGGATCCAGAAATTATTTATCCGCCCAGGCATCAGATCCATCTTGCCATGCAGTTCTGACACCCAAAAACTGTGGATCACATCCTCAGAGGTGAGCCGAAGCAGCACCGGCTGCCCAACTGGGATGGTCAGTTCGTTGGCGGAGACGATCTGCTGGTCGGGGTAAGTCACTTCCCACCACCACTGCCGCCCGGATACTTCGATGACGATGCTCGCTTCCCCCTCACCCGGCGCGGATACCTGTCTGAGCACATTTGTGTTCAAAACAAACAGCACCAGCAGCACCACTGCCGGAAGTACCATGCCAAAAATAATCACCACCATTGTTCCGCCATCGCGGTTCTCGCGCACGCTGCGCTTGCGCATCAGGGCATAGCCAAGATAGGCCATGGTGGCAATGAAAACGATCGTGCCGAGAATGATAAAAATCCAGCCCAACCGCGCGATCGCCGCCGCAGGCGGGCCTGCCGGGCGAAAGACCGAAGGTGAACGTTCTGAGCAAGCAGCCAGGACAAGCACCAAAGCGAACAGAACCGGCAAAATGCGCATTCTCTTCATTAATTTGCTGCCACTACTGGAAATCGTTGCACCGTTATGCCATCCCTCCCCCTCTGCTTTTTTCTACGTGCCTGCTCAAGCCCGGCGAATGTTAAGACAACTCACCCGGGCGACCAGGCTTCTTATAATTAAACAAATTTACTCTTTTTACTTCGCTTAGGGAAGTTCCGAAGAAGCAATAGGAGTTCCCCTACCCGTGCCTGGCGGCTGAAGCCGCGGCAACAACAACGAAGCCCCACCTTCGTGGGGCTAAGAGGGCGAGACAGCAATGATACTTTTTCTGAGAGCCATTCTTCAACCCCACGGAGGTGGGGTTTTGGTACGTAGCCGCGGCTTCAGCCGCTAAGCGGCAAATGGAATAGAGACACCATTGTTTCTCGATTTATTTGTGTATGTTCGTTAGCGCTGGGCATTTGTGCGCTGAATCTGGCGCTAAAAATCGCTCCGCCCTTCCGACAACTCGATCGACTGCCCGTTGGCGTGCAGTGTGCCGGTGATGCCTGGGGGTAGGGTCACGGTTCCGTGCAGATAGCCTTCTTCCCAGCGCACTGATGCGGAGAGCTCGCCCGCCGGGTGCTGGATGGTGCCGCTGGCCCATTCCAGCGGGCCAAGCTGCGGGCGGATATCAACAGTAGCAAACCCTGGTGACGAAGGCCGGATGCCGAGCAGGCTGGCGAAGTAGTGATAGAGCGGATGCGCGCCCCAGGCGTGGCAGTCGGAGCGGTTGCTGTGCGGGTCGGCATTCTCGTAGGTGGTCTTGAATCCATACTTGGGCATATCGAACCACGGCTGCAAGCGATCGAGGAACACGTCCATACGGTTCAACGCACGGCAGGTTTCGAGGAAGTAGTGCAGAAAGTACACCGTGGGCCGGGTGATGCCGGACGTGGTGAACAGGCGCTCAGCAAGCGCAGCGCGCAGATCCGCGCCGAGCAGCCCCGACAGGCGGGTATCTGCCAGCAAGGCCAGGCATTGGCTGTGCTCGGTATAGATCGTGTGGTCTGTATCGTCCGCGAACAGCCCCTTCTCGGCATCCCAAAATGCCCTGGCGAGCGCCTCAGCAGCCTGTTTCGCCAGGCGGCGGGCGCGTGCAGCTAACTCGGGTTCACCAAAGTGCGCTTCCAGCTCCGCAGCCTGGGCCAGGGTGTACACATACTGCCAGTTGAGCGGCCCGCAGACCTCTCCAGCGCGCCCACCCGGCGGCACACCGGCCTCCCATACCTCTACCCAATCGATGTAGTTCCAGCCCTCCGGCGAGCGGACCAGCCCATCGGACTCGACAAGATTGGTGAAAGCATCGAGCACCGAACGCACAGCGGGCAGCCAGTTTTTCAAAAACGCATTGCCACCACGCCACATCCAGTAGTCGTGCACCATGCCCACCCACCACAGCGAGAAGGGCGGGATAATCTGCCGCTCGCGCGAGGGGTAGCGCGACTGCGTCAGCCCGCTGGGCAGGCGTGACTGCGCGAACATTTCAATTGCTTTGCGCGGCAGGCGGTCGTCCTGCGAAGTCAGATAGGTGACCAGGCATTCCAGGCGCGTATCACCCACGTACATCAACTGCTCATAATAGGGGCAGTCCATGTAGGTTTCGTGCGCGCACATCTGCAAACCGCGCACCGCCACCGGGATGACCGTTTCCAGCCGCGGATCACTTGCGCGAAACTGGCTGGCGTTCTCGTAGGGGTAGCGGGTCTCGCGCAGGCAGAAGCGCTCGATGGTCAATGGATCATTGTCGGTCTCGACCAATATTTCTACGTAGCGCCCGGCGTTCCACCACAGCGGTTCCAGCAAGCGGTGCTCACCGCCATCCAGCCGGAAGCTGTCGCCCAGCGCGTCTTTATGATGCCCCATAGCGGTGAAGTATTTGCCTTCTACCTCGTCGCGGTTGCCGCGATCCCAGGGGCCGGGCTGCGCGAACAGGCCCTCTAGCCAGTGGATGCGCAGCAGCCCATCTTTGCCGCCGGAAACCAGCGCTTCGGGATACGCGCAGTAGTAGTTCTCCAGGTCAACGATCACCCGGCGGCGGGTGTGCGGCGGCAGGTCCAGCGCGGCTCGCCCCGCCAGCAGGTTTGCCCACGCGGCTGCTTCTGCCTCCATATGGTCCGCGGCGCGAACAGGGATGGAATGCGTCTGCGATAGCGCCGGTGAGGAGATGTTGCGCACCTTGCCAATAAAGCGCGGTTCATCCATCATCGGCGGCAGCAGCGCCGGGCGCAGCAGGTGCTCATCGGGGTTGGCGTGGCCCCGGTTCGCGGTGTGATAACCGGGGTGCGCCGGGCGAGCGGGCATCCAACCACTGCCTTCACCACGTTCGAAACCCCAGGTGAACAGCCGGGTGTCCAAATCGATCCTATGCCCCACGCCAAACGATACCAATGGCGGGGTGAAGTCGTACCCATTCAACTTGCAAGTCTCCCAGGGCGCGCGCCCGGTGTTGAACAGATCCCAGAAGCGCTCTTCCACCGCGCACAGCAAAAAGCCCGGCTTGAGGCTGAACTGTGCGAGCGGCGCGAATGGCCCAAGCGCCCAGGTGCGGGCTGCCAGCAGGTGCGGGCCGGCTTCCAGCGCCAGCTCGTATTCTTCGTAGAACCAGTTGCGCGCATCACCGCGCTCTGGGCCGCGCCCAACCCTCTCACCATCTACATACAGCTCGTAGCGTTCATCGGCGGTAACCAGCACGCGGATCGTCTCTGGCTGCGCCAGATCAAACCGCAGGCGGTAGGCCGTCACAAATGGCGGATCGCCCGCTGCCGGGCAGGTAACCCAATGGCAGGGCCAGGGCAGGCTGCCGTTATAGGGATGCCGCCAATCGTAGCGGACGAAGGGAAGCTCGGTCGTGATGGCGCGCCGGGTATTGTTCATGGGAGACCTGTTGGGGCGAATGGAGATTGGGTAGGTTGAGCTTGATTATAGCACCGCCGCAGTCCTGGACCTTGCTTCTCATTTGGTTAGGGTACTTCCCAGTTTGTTGGGGGGGTGGGGGGGTGGGTGGGGGGGGGGAGAAAAA
>JAEYTI010000006.1 GCA_023434145.1 Chloroflexota bacterium
GCCTCAACCCACCAACAAACGGTGAAGTACCCAAGAAACGGAAACGCACCCCATCTCTTGCAACTTTTCCGGCGGAACCATAAGCAGTGTATAATAATCCTGAAGGAAAATGGTCGAGATTTCCAAGGGGGAGTTTTGTGGCATGGCGCGGATTGCGCCTGCAAACAAAACCCTCTTTTTTATCCTTCCCCAATCCAACCTTCTTCAGGGGACGTTATGCGCCAACTGACAAACAATTTTATCGAAGTCAATGGAATCAATCTGCACTACTACCGCGCGGGCCGCACCGACAGGCCAACGGTGATGCTGCTGCATGGGGTCACCGACAGTGGCAAGTGCTGGTCGCGGGTGGCTGGCGAGCTAATCGAAAGCTATGACGTGGTTATGCCAGATGCGCGCGGCCACGGGCGTTCGGACGCGCCGGATATTGGCTATGGCGAGGAAGACCGCGCTGCAGATGTTGCCGGGGTGATCCGCGCGCTAGGTATAGACCGACCTGTGCTGCTGGGGCATTCCATGGGCGCTGCGACTGCCATCAGCACCGCCGCCCTGTTCCCCGATCTCGTTCGCGCAGTGATTCTCGAAGATCCGCCGTGGCCAGGCCGCTCGTATGGCGCAACCCCCGAGGAACGCGAAGAGCGCATGCGCCAGTGGAAAGCGGATATCGAGCAGATGCAGAAAAAATCGATCGGCGAGCTAATGGCCGACCAGCGGGAGCAGTACCCCAACTGGTCTGAAGAAGAGTTGAGCCCCTGGGCCGAATCAAAGCAGCAGGTGAGCCCCAACATCGCCACGCTGATGATTGCTCCACGCCGCCGCTGGTCCGACTACCTCCGGCAGGCAAGCTGCCCGCTCCTGCTGATCGTGGGCGACGTATCGCTCGGCGGAATTGTCTCCCCCGCCACGATTAACGAGGCGAAACTGTTCTGGCAAAATGGCCGGGCTTATCACATCCCCAATGCGGGGCACAATATCCACCGCGATCAGTTCGATCCATACATCAAGGTGGTGCGCGCGTACCTGCGCGAGGTACTGCGGAAAGAACTTTCTGCGCCAGGATAACACATTGCGACCAACGACAATCCTGCTTCTCTGCTGCCTGATCGTCCTGACAGCCTGCGCCCCCGGTAAGGTGCCGGGCACCGCTGCCACGGTTCCAGCAACCCTACCGCCAAATGCGGGGCAGATCACCCCGGCGCCAACCATGCCGCCGGAGATCGATGTTACAACAATTCCGCTCGCAGGGCCGATGATGTGGGGCAAAGCTGAGACATCCGGCATGGCCTGGTACGGCGACCACTTGATCCTGCTGCCGCAGTACCCTTCCGCAATGGACCGGCATCCCGGAGGTGCGCTGTTCGCCATCCCCCGCACCCAAATTGAGGCCTTCCTTGATGGAACGGTGACCGGGTCGATCAAACCGCAACCGGTGCCCTTCACCTCCGGGCGGATCGAAAAAACCATTGGCGGCTTCGAGGGCTTCGAGGCGGCCGTTTTTCACGGCGATCAGATCTTCTTGCTGATCGAAGCAAAACAAGGCGGGCAGATGAAGAGCTTCCTTGTGCGCGGGGATGTAGCGCCCGATCTGAGCGAGATCCGCATCGACACCGCCAGCCTGACCGACGTTCCGCTGGACGTACAGATTAGCAACTTTAGCAACGAGGCGCTGGTAATCAGCGATGACCGCTTGCTTTTATTCTACGAGGGCAACGGAGCGCTGGCCTATCCGGAGGCGCGCGCCCTGCGATACACGCTAGATCTCCAGCCCGACGGCTCAGTCCCGCTCGAAAACCTGGAATACCGCCTGACAGATGCCACCACGCCGGATGCAGAAGGACGCTTCTGGGTGACCAATTTCTTCTACCCTGGTGATATCAAAATCGCGCCCCGCACCGACCCGGTCGCAGAGCAGTTCGGCAAGGGCGCAACCCATTCGAAAGACTCCGTGGTGGAGCGGCTGGTCGAGCTCCAGCTTCCGGCAGCGGAAGATGGAGCGATCGCGCTATCCGGCCGGCCGCCCGTGCAGCTCTTGATCACCGACGATCTCATTCCGCGCAACTGGGAGGGTATTGTCCGGTTGGAGGGGCGTGGTTTCCTCATTGCCACCGACCTCTTCCCCAGGAGTATTCTGGCATTTGTGCCATACGTGGAGTAACACAGGGAGGAAACAATGGACGCGAGCGTGAAGGAAATCATCTGGCGGCAGTATGGGGCCGCGATCGATATGCTTACCGAAGCGCTGCAAAACTGCCCGCCGGAGCTGTGGGAAGCGCGAATGTATACGGCTCCTGAGGACCTGCCGCCCAACTACAGCTCCTTCTGGTATACCGCTTTTCACACCCTGTTCTGGATGGATCTCGATATGTCCGGCAGAGTGGTGGAAGGCTTTCAGCCACCCGCGCCTTTTACACTCGATGAGCTGGACCCTGCGGGGATTGTTCCGCCCGTCTACTCCAAGGAGGAGCTGCTGGGCTACGCGGCGTACTGCCGCGAGAAGGCCCGCGCCATGCTCCTGGGCCTGACGGACGCGCAGGCGAAAACGAGCTGCCGGTTTGGCGGGGTTGAAGCGCCCTTTGCCGAGCTGCTGCTGTACTCCATGCGCCATGTGCAGGAGCACGGCGGGCAGTTGAGCCTGTTCCTCGGGCAGAATGGGATCGACGCAGGTCGCTGGGTGGCGGTGGCGAGGGAATAGGTTTCCCCGGCATTGGTTGCCTGGCGGCTATTGAAGAATAAGAAATGAATCGCGTAACGAAGATGGCTCTACCCCCTTATCGCCTGGCGGTTGAAACCGCGGCTAGGACAGCAAAGCCCCACCTTCGTGGGGCTAAGAGGCCGAGACAGCAGAGAAGCCTCATCTCACAGCCATTCTTCAACCCCACGAAGGTGGGGTTTTGGTACA
>JAEYTI010000098.1 GCA_023434145.1 Chloroflexota bacterium
GTCAGCGAAGCCCGCCTTCGCGGGCTCGTTGTTTGTAGAAGTAATAACTCTTTGAGAAAAGAGTAAGTTCCCCTTTGCGGATTTCGTTGTTTGCAGACAAGACCTATCCATGCGGAACGAGCCCGCGAAGGCGGGCTTCGCCGTCCTGGCTGCGGCTTTAGCCGCCCAGCCCAGCACTGCTTGCACAAAACCACCCCTCCCGGTAAACCAGAAGGGGTGGTTCTTGCGTTATCTTATATCGCCGTTACCCTACCCCGAACCCAACCCTCAAGGCCTCTTCATCCAGCGAGTGCCGGCCCACGATCAGCTCGTAATCGGCGTCTTCCACTGTCCAGCCGTTGGCTTCGTCGTAGTAGGCCAAATCTTCCGCACGCAGGCGGACGCTGACGCTTTGCAGCGCGCCGGGCATGAGCGAAACGCGCTTGAAGCTCTTTAGCTCCTTGGGAGCGCGCTCGACCTTTGAGTTCCTCACCGCCACGTAGAACTGCACCACTTCATCACCTGCCACTGTGCCGGTGTTGGTCACGTCTACCGAGGCAACCAGCGGCTCGGTGGAAGTCAACGCGTGGTCAATCCGCAGGTTCGAAAGTTCGAATGTGGTGTAGCTGAGCCCGAAGCCAAATGGGAAGGCGGGCGCATTGCCGTCGCGTTCCAGCTTGCGGTAGCCGTGCCACAGGTCGTAGGTGATGGCTGTGGCGTCGATCTCGTAGTCCGGCAGGTCTTCGGCGCGCTTGGGGAAGATGCAGGGCAGCTTGCCGCTGGGGTTGGCCTTGCCGGTTAGGATATTGGCGAAAGCACGCCCGCCTTCCATGCCGGGGTACCACAGCATCAGAATCGCGGGGACCTGGGCGCGCCAGTTTTCGGTGATGATGGCGCTTCCGCCCATCATCGCGACCACTACGCGGGGGTTTGCCGCCGCAACTGCCTGGATCAGCGCCTCGTCGTTGGGGTGCAGGGTCAGCAGCTTACGATCGCCGCCCGGGAGCATGGTGCTCTCCTGCGGGATAGAGCCCTGCATGGCCTGGACGATATGCATCTCATCCTCGGCGGGGGGAGGATAGAGCTTTGCCAACTCGGCCATCGTATCGGGCGATACATACTCGCCCTCATCATGGGAGGTATAGCCAACCACCAAGATCACCACATCAGCTTCTCTGGCGATCTGCGCGGCGCGAGCCGGGTCGCTGCCGTCGTCATAAGCAATCTCGGTTTGATCGCTGAGCGCTTCCTTTAGCCCTTGCAGCGGGGTGATCACGTAGGCGGGCTGGGTGTTCGACGAGCCGGCGTCGCCGGTGTTGGGCTGGCTGGCCAGCCGACCAATCACAGCCATCTTGTTTACGGCCTTCAGCGGCAGAAGATCGCCCTCGTTTTTGAGCAGGACGATCGACTTCTCAGCAGCTTCGCGGGCAACCGCGAGGTTGACTTCGCTGCCGACCTCTTCCAGGGTGTAATTCTGTGGATCGCGGCCCTGGGCAAAGCGAATCTGTTGGCGCAGAACGCGGAAGGCCGCGTCATCGATGCGCGACACAGGCACTTCGCCGCTTTCGACCAGCTGCTTGAGGTGCAGGTTGTGGTGCATGCGGAAGGGCATTTCTACGTCCTGCCCGGCCAGCGCCGCCTTCTTTGAGTCACGCATGCCCCAAATGAAGTCGGTCATGATAAAGCCCTCGAAGCCCCACATCTCTTTCAGAATGGAGGTCAGCAGGGTGTGGTTCTGCCCGGCCCACTCGCCGTTCATGCTGTTGTAGGCGCTCATGATCGAAGCCACGCCCTCATCCACGCATCGCTTGAAGTGGGGCAGGTAGATTTCGTGCAGCGGGCGGGGGGCAATGGTTACGTCTACAGTGAAGCGGGCGTTCTCCATCGAGTTGAGCGCGTAATGCTTGGCGCAGGCCATAGCGTGGCGCTGCACGCCGCGCACCAGCGCCGCGCCGAATTCGCCCAGGTGGACGGGGTCTTCGCCGTAGGTCTCTTGAGCGCGGCCCCAGGCCGGGTGGCGCAGCAGATTGATGCACACGCCGCCAAAGAAGTTTGCGCCCATTGCGCGCAGTTCTCTGCCGATCACGTCGCCAATGCGCTCTTCTAGCTCAGGATCAAAGGTGGCGCCGCGCGCCATCGAGACGGGGAAGGTGGTTGCGCCGTACATATTCACACCGCGCGGGCCGTCGGCGAAGCGGATGCCGGGGATTCCCAGCCGGGAAATGGCTCCGGCCGGCCAGGGGTGCGCGTTGTAGCCGCCGCTCATCATGTCGGCCAATCCCTTCCAGAAGGAAGGATCGCCGGACATCATTTTGATCTTTTCATCCAGCGTCAACTGCGCGAGCAGCTCGCGCGCTCGTGCTTCGATCTGCTGATCACTCAACTGCTCAGTAGTTTCCAGGTCTGCAAAGGCAGGCCCGTGATTCAAAACCTCTTTTTGCATTCTCAACGCTCCATTCGGTAAAAATGTAATTGTGCTGCGTAGCACTCTGGTATCCGTTATTTTTCCATGGTATGCGCAACTGCAAAGGGCAACAGGAACGGAAAAATAACATCCGATTTGTTCCTTAGTTCAGATTTTCTGGCTCCGTCTCAAATAGCGTCTCCCGTGCCGTGGAAGCGTCGGGCAGTTCTTCTTTCCCATTAGATCGCTCATCCACTGCCTCGACACCACCGCGCTCCCATTTACGGTCTAGCGCCCACTGCATAGCCCAGATAGAGAGCGGGCGCATGTAGCAGATAGCGCGGTAGTTTCCGTTGGTATCCCAGGCTTCGGGGGTCTGATACCAATAGCCGGTGCAGTCGTACGTGGTGTGGTACACGCCATAGGCGGTGCCGTAGCCCAGGTCGCACAGGTTCTCCTGGATCATGGCGGCTGCGACGGCGTAGGTGGTGCCCGTCCATACCTCCTGCGACTGCATGCTGGTCTTGTCCACTTCGCCATTGGGGCGCATGCCGTTGATCGCGCCCATCAGGCCGCCGTTGAAGCGCTGCACATTCCAATCGTAAACGGTCATCAGCGCGGAGCGAGCCTGGACCGGGTCGACGATGGTTGGCAGGCCGCAAGCGCGGGCATACCACTGCCCGGCAAGCTGATCGGCCATGATGCTGTCGTGCTGGCGGCTGCGGCTGGAGTCGTAGTGGAAGTAGCGTCCATTCCAAAGCTTCTCTTCGTAGACTTTTTTGCCCATATTGAACAGGCGGCGGTACTCGGCGACGTGCCCTTGCTCGCCAACCAGCTCGGCTAGCTTGGCCCCTGCGCTGAGCGCGGCAAGCCACAGCCCGCCGGTGTACGCGCTGACCCCTTTCACCGACCACACATCGTAGGTCTGATCGGGGAAGCCGTCGTTCTCGATCATGCCGTCGCCGTCGCGGTCGAACATGCGCGCGCGGCGGATGGCCGCATCCACAGCGGGCCAGGTGTCTTTCACAAACTGGAGATCCCCCGTCGCGATGTAATCGCGGTAAATTTGCAGCACCAGCTTGGGGTTCAGGTCTTTCCAATCGTTAACGTCGTGAACAAAGTAGCCGTTCGGACGGACCCACGGGTCCTCGTCGGGCCAGCCGACGTCGTGGGGTACGCTTCCGCGCACTTTACGGCGCACCGTCTTACCGTGGTACATCTCGGTGAAGGTTTCGTCAGTCTCCAGCAGCGTTGCGGCGGCAAGATCGCGCTGCAGCGCCAGCTCCAACTTTGGCCACAGGTAAGCGAGCGCAAAGGAGGCGTAGAAGTGCACGTCATAGGTGTTGTACATGCGGTAATCGTGGCTCTCCAGGTAGGCAAAGCGGCCCATCTCGGCATCCGGGCAGTCGCCTTCCTCGGGGTAGCACCAGATGGTGCCGCCATCCACCAGGTAGTACAGCTCATTGAACAGGGCCGTTTTGTACCATAGGGGCAGATCTTCTCGCTGCAGGATGGAATTCTGCCAGTCTTCGATCTGGGCTTCCCATTCATCCGCGTGGAGCAGGGCATCAGCCGCCATTTGCGGGGCAGCCTCACCGGCTGAGCCATAGAATTTCGTGTAGCGACGCAGATACGGGGTGCCCAGGCCGAAGCGCACGCGCGGCATATCCCACGCCAGCGAGAAAGCCACCTCGCGCATCTCTCCGGCAGGCACGGTAACAGTTACCGCCACGGCGCCGCCGATCGTCTCGCCGGCCACAGAGGGGGTGGGGTCATCGATGTTGTCCAGCGCGCCGTCGGAGGCGAAATCGGACCATACCTCTGCGCCGGTGCCGCTGGTTTCAAAGCGCGTGCGGTAGGTAACCTTGCCGTCCTTTGGCGCTAGCCCGGCAATCGCAAAAGAGAGCGGATCTTCAAAAACCTTCCGTTCTTCGGGCGGTTTCGTATCGGAGACTTCTTGCTGCTGATAGGCATGACGCAGCAGCACGCCGCGGATTTCTCCCTTTGGCGTGTCTTGCTTGATCGGCTCGTTGTGATGCCCCCACGCCGCGTCGGCAGGCAGCCCCATGCCGTTCTGGAAGGTAAACATCAGTGCCACGGTCGCCTCTTCCGTGCCTGTATTTTTGATCTGCCAGCGGAACTCGGAGACCGGGTAGCTGGTTTCCTGATAGTTATGCGGAATCACCGGAGAAAGCTGCCGGCACGTCAGATGCAGCCCGTTGCGGTCGAAGTCGTAGGTGGTCCAGGCGCGAGGAAAGAGGCCGTTGTAGTGCACGCCCTCGCCTGTCATTGCCCAGTTCCAGCCGGTAAGGGTGTTTTCGGCGGGCTGCCAGGGATACAGCACATGCGATTCTGACAGTTCGCCGCGCTGGACGAACAGCGAGAACTGGTCGGCCCACACTGGATCGGTGTTGATATAGCCGGGGCGGAGCTGCCAGCGGCGAAAATCACCACGCCAGCCGCGGTTGATCGATCCGCCGCCAATGCCGCCCAGCGGCACGCCGTTGTAGGGTTGGAGCGGGCTGCTGTTCTGCACGTTCATCGGGTCGAACCCGCCTTCTTTCTTCTTGTTCAGGTGTCGCATAATCCGCACGATCATCGGAGCCATTTTGAGCAGACTCAGCGGAGAGAAGGACCGCGACTGTGCTTTGACATCATCCAGCGGGTCGTCAAAGGCGTGTTTCCAGGCAGCCTGGGGGATGGTAAACGAAGAGTCGGTCATCAAGGTCCTCCGGAGAGATGGAATATAGCGTTATCAGGCATGCGTCTGAGAATAAAAAGGTGCTTTGTGATCTTTGGTAGCAGGCGCCAGACGATCACAAAACACCCCCTGATTGTGTTCTGTCACGCGGTTACTGCACAATTTTGCAAACTGTGCTGTATATAGATCATATGAGAAGCGAGCGAAAAAGTCAAATCGATTATAATCACGCAACTGATGAATCTGTATCCCCTGCTCGACACACTGTATCATGCACCTTCCAGCCCGGCGTTCGAATGGCAGGGATGGTACGTAGAGCGCGTAACCGGCGGGCGGAACAACCTGCTGTTTCATGCTACCCGCAACGAGCAGGACCTGGCGGTGAAGTTTACCCGCCGTGATGCGCGTGACCGGGCCGGTCGCGAGTTCAACAGTCTATCGGTGCTCAGCACATTGGGACTGGCGATTGCGCCGCTGCCGGTGCTGCTGGATCGCGACCGCTTCCCGCTGCCGGTGATCGTGCAGACGTGGATGAAAGGCGAATCGAGCAGCAATCCGCCCGCCGGGCCGGAGGAATGGAAGCACCTGCTGGATCATCTGGCGGTTGTGCATACCATCGCGCCCGATTACGTGCACCGCCCGGTGGCCCACGCGGTAATGGATTTCTCCTCCGCGCGGGAGGCGGCGCGCTACGTTCTGGGCGAGATCGACGCCATGCAGGATGATCACCGGCCGCCGGAGCTGGCAGCCCTGGCATACCGCCTGGAGCAGGCTGATCTACCCGACTGGCCCGCGCCGGAGATCACCCTGGGCCGCTGCGACCCTTACATCGCGAACTTTATTCGTCGCCCTGCTGCCTGGGCCTCGGTGGATTGGGAAAACTCCGGCTGGTGTGACCCGGCATTCGAGATCGGCGACTTGATGACCCACCCTTGCTACAGCACCATCAGCGAAGATGTGTGGGAGATGTACGTAGAAGCCGCGGCGGAATGCCACCCTGGCGATACGAACTTTGTGGAACGGGTGCGTACCTACCGCAAGGTCGTTTTGGTGCGTTGGGCTGGGTTATTTGCCCGCTACTGTGCGGCAAGTGCAGCCCGGCTGGCCTCCGCTGATGGTATGGCTGATCCTACCAATACCGTATCATCTGCCGCACCCAATCTCAGCCCGCTGGTTGAGTTACCCGAACAGTGGTGGCAGGAAGTGCCCGGCGAATACCTGCGCTACTTGCGGCTGGCAGAAGCGGCCTTCCCCGGTTAATCCACGCTCCAGAAAGGGACATCGGGAGTTTGTGTCGCACTTTGTGCGACACAAACTCCCTGATTTGTTATTTGTGCGACGTAGTCGCACAAATAACGAACCAACAAACTCCTTCAGGTTCTAAACAGGTTCTTGATCCTTGGCAAGAGCCGGGTTCGTTATAATGGAGGGTAGAGACCGCGGGCGTGCAGTCGAATGAGAAGACCGCGGCCTCGGAAGTTGGCGAAATGCGGATGACCGGCACCCGCCCGGATGCCCTAGGGGGATGGATCGTTCGGGCGCGAGATGAAATAATCAACCTGCTTTCCCTGTTGGCCTTTTTTGCGATAACGGCGCTGCTGTTTCGCAGTATTCCGTTTGCCTTAGTGGTGACGGCGAGCCTGGGCTTCCATGAGCTGGGTCATGCGATGGCGATTGGGAAGTTGGGCCTGGAATGGCGCATCTGCTTTGGCCTGCCCGGTGCGTGGACGTGGTCGCCGCTGAAGGAGCGCGCGCGGCTACCCCAATTCACCAATGCCGGCGTGCATATGGCAGGTCCATTCTTCAGCCTGCTGCTGGCGGTGATCGCCCTGGCGCTGCACAACGTCTGGCAGCCGGAGAGCTTTCACCTGTTGATCCTGGCGAATTTTAGCGCGCAGATCGGCTTCCTTAACCTGCTGCCGCTGGGCGGGCTAACCGATGGCGGTAAGGTGATTCGCCGGGCCGTGGCTTCGCTGGATGATCGCCACCGGGGGCTGGCAGCGGTCCTGCCGGTGGCGATCACAGGGGTGATGGTGCTGCTCTATGCCCTGGCAGAGCTTCCCCACACGCGTGCTACCACCGATTCGGCGGTGCTGGTGCTGCTCGGGCTGCTTCTGGTAGGGGTGTGGATCGCTGCCGGAGTGCTGCTGGAAGTGACTGGTTCGCCTGGGGGAAAGGTTGATCCGCTTGCGGCGGGCAAACCTATGACGCCGAGAGAGGGCTACTTCCTCATCCTGGTGATGTGGAACATGCTGATGATGCTGCTTTTGCTAATCGCAGCGACCCCTTTCTGGCTGATGCCGGAGTTCGTGATGGGCAGCCTGTGGAACGTGGTGGATTTGTTAAGGTTTATCGTGGCATTGTAAACGTTCTGATACCTGGAACGTAGACCATATGGGGCGGGGAGTATTTGTCCTCCCCGCCCCATATGATTTATCGCAGCTCGATCCTATCGTGTTACGAGGGGAATGTAGACTGAATATTGATTTTCACCAATCAGGCTAAACTCGGTGAGATGACACACGTTTATTGTGGCGGTGTTTGTTGCTGTATCCAGGGCAAAGTACCGATCTTGCACTGGGCATGAGAGCGAAGCGTCTTCCCATGTATCGCCATTCCACAGATACACCTTCAATGTGTCTTCATCCAGGTTGCTCAGAATATCGTTGCTGTAGTTGATCTTCACCTGGATTGGCTGATCGAAAGTGAATTCTTCGAGCGGCTGCCCGCCAGCAATGGCATTGAGTTGGAACGCGACAATAGAACGCAGCGAGGATTCCGGATAGTAGACCGTGTTCATGAGCGGGCGGAATTCCAATTCCACCGGCTGACTCACCGCGCCCTCGGGAACGCTGACACTGCCGCTGCTGCCATAGCTGCTGAATAACAATAACGTCTCTTCGTCTGAACTGACCGCAGCAACCTGATTGAAGGTATCCAGATTGAAGTTGAGCTGCTCAATCCCATAATCCATATCTGGGCGCTCGAACAAGGGAATGATGGGTAGTTCTTGCAACAGAATTTCCATTCCCTGCGCGTATAGGTTGGCGCGTTCACTTTGCAGTTTGGTGGTGTCATCTGCTTGCGCAAAGAGAGTGCTGGCTTGCCGGTTGCACCAACCGTGTATGTTTTGACCCATCATCGTATTCAAAAGGGTGGGAATGTAGTCACAGCCATAAAGAAACTGTAACTCTGTTTCATCTGGGACCTGTATATAGGCAAAGGACGCGAGTTCGAAGTTGCGCGTCTGCACGCCACCTTCCCAGCCGAACAATTCACCTGAGCTCAGGTGTTTTACAGTTAGTTGAATGCCACAGGCCGCAAGCTGGCTTTGCAATTGCGGCGCATAGGCCTGCCGAACATCTGCATCTGTTGTTTTCAAGGTTAGAGCAAGTACTCGTCCATCCTTTGACCGGTAGGTATCACCGGGCTGGATCGTCCATCCGACGGCATCTAACTTCGTGTTGCCAATCGCCGGATCATACGCGTATTTGGTCGCCGGTTCTTTGTATGCCCAGTGCGATTTATCAAAGTAGGTATCTGTCACCAGTGCCAAACGCTCGCCAGGTGTAAGCGTAGGATAAGCCGCCTCGATTAAGGCATCTTTGTCGATGCAGTGCGCAATTGCCTGGCGCACTTCACTGTTCTTTATAATGGGATGTGATTGTGGCGTGGGAACTTTTACCGTCAGATCCAGGTTGAAGTTCAGATGTTCGGCGCTATTACCCGAGTCATGCCGTTCGAACAGGGGGATAAATGGCAGCTCATCCAGAATGATCTCCATGGCTTGTGCATAAAGATCTGCTCGCTCGCTTTGCGATTTGGTTTTATCATCTGCCTGGATCAACAGGTCTGTTGCACCCTGGTTGCACCATCCGAGGATGTTTTGTTTCGATCCATCATCATAAGGGGCAGCGGGAATACTATCGCAGCCATATAATCCATTCAGGGTTATTTCCTCATCCTGGACCCATGCGAACAGAGCGGATTCAAAATCCCGCTTGCCCAGCAGGTTTTGACCTGAGAGTAACTGGTCTATTGGCAGGTAATGGAGATTAATACGAATGCCGCATTCAGCTAACTGACTTTGCAGCACAGGCGCGTATGCTTTGCGCAGGTCGGAATCGGTTGTGTAGGTGCTAATGGAAAGCTCTCGACCGTTTTTTGTGCGATATTGATCTCCGGGCTGGAGAATCCAACCGGAGGTTTCTAATATGTTCTTTCCGATTGTTGGATCATAGGGATACAGGAGCGTTGGCGCTCGATACTTCCATGAGGATTTAATGAAAAATGTATCACTGACCAGCGGCAGGCGTTCGGCAGGCGTGAGAGCGGGATATGCCGCCTGGATCAAAGCATCCTTATTGATGCAGTATGCAACAGCTTGCCTTAAATTTATGTTATTGAGAATAGGATGCCCCGGTGCTTCCTCAGCCAGGCTGGCAGAGTGCGGTTCAAGAACAACGGAGTCTGACCAATTTGCTTGCGCGGTTCCAGAAAACAGAAGCGACGCGACAATGATAAATACAAGCAGTGTTTGTTTCATAGCTCTCCTGAACGAAACTTGATTACGGGAACAGACGATATTTACTTTTATCGAAAATTGAAGTGTAAAGTTTATTATAGCAAATTACATGAATCCGAGACATCACAGGCTTGTAAGTTTGTTCTTACCAGCATAATTTTTACAATTTTTTCGCACTTGTTGAATGCACGTTGAATTCCGGTCCTTTGCGCACGTTATGATATAATTTCCCGCATGGCCGCCTATATCCGCGACGACAAAGAAATGAGTGTTTGGGACCACGTTGGCGAGCTGCGCAAGCGCTTGCTGTGGGCAATGGGCGCGATGGTGCTTGGTGTGGCGGCGAGCTTCTTTGGCCTGGCGACAACCTTCATTGAGTGGCTGGCGCTGCCGGGCGGCGGGATGGAGAACTTTGTCGCCATTGAGGTGACCGAAAGCTTCAACGTCTTTATGCGAATCTCGCTGCTCTCGGGCTTTATTATGGCGCTGCCGGTCATTGTCTGGCAGATTTTGGGGTTTGTGGTGCCGGGCCTATACGACAATGAGCGGCGATGGGTGTTTTCAGCCATTCCGATTGCCACGCTGTTGTTCGTGGCAGGTGTTGCCTTCTCCTACTTCGTCATGCTGCCCACCGCCATTCCTTTCTTGCGCGGCTTTTTGGAAGTGACGCCTATGTGGCGGCTGGCGAACTACATCAACTTCGCCACCAATATGATGTTCTGGATCGGCCTGAGCTTTGAGATGCCGCTGGTGATATTTATGCTGGCAAAATTTGGCGTGGTGAAGTGGCGCATGCTGCTCAACCAGTGGCGCTTCGCGGTTGTGATCATCGCGGTGCTGGCAGCTATGATTACCCCGACCGTCGACCCGGTCAACATGGCAATTTTGATGGTCCCGCTGTTTGCCATCTACCTGCTCAGCGTGCTGTTCGCCGCGTTCGCCCGGCCCAGCGAAAATTAGTCGACCAGTTTCGAGAAGTCGAGCGTCAGCACGCCGTTGAGGACATTCCCGGCTTGCTGGATTACCTTGCGAGCCTCGCGCTCGGCGTTGCGGCGCTCTACAAACAGGGGGTGGCGGATCAGTTCCTGGCGCAGACGGTAATAGGCATTGATTTTCTGCAAGCGGGCAGGCTCGCCGCAGCCCTGGTTGGCTTCCAGCTCGACCAGCGTGCGTTCTACCTCGGCTTCCATCGCGGAGAAGGCCGGGTCGGTGCGCGCCGCTTCTCGGGCAATGCGGTAGTGTTCTATGGCAGGGTGGCTGCGCAGCGCCTCTGCCAATTCCAGGGCTGCCTGGCGCACGATTTCAGGGACTTCCATAACGTTCCTCAACGGTGACCGGACCGGTCACGATATTTGTTATCCTCAGGTACTGCCGCACGCGCGGATGTTCCCGGCAAAGGGCAGCCCAACTGCCTGTACGACCAGTTCATCGACCAGGGTAAAGGCAGCGCGCAGTTCTGCTTCTGCTGCACGCCACTCGCAGACCACCGGCAGCGCGCTGAACTGCTCGCGCAGCTCGGTGAGTGAGGCGGGTACTTCCTCAAATGAGAAGTACAGCTCGCCATACGCGCTGATATGCCGCTTTATCTCTGCCGCCTGGGGGTCATCGTGCACGGCGCGTTCTACGCGCAGGTACTCGAGGAACTGCGGCAGGGATGCCAGCGCGCAGGCCAGCTTTTCGGCTGCCCGTTCGATGTTCGCGATGGATTCTGTAGCAGAAATTGGGGCTTCGATCATCAAAACTCTCCGCTTGTTATTTTATTCACAAGCGGAGAATGGGGGTAGCGAATATTGTCATCTTTCCGGTGCGGAACGTCATCAATAGAAGGAAGAATGCCACACCCCGGTCACTATAACTGCCCCTTAGCCCGGGGGGCGATCCATCACCCATCTTTGTCCGTGCGCTTATGGACATTACCAATGAAATCGCGTAAATGAGGTGTTTCTACCCCACCTATCGCCTGGCGACTGATGAAGATAAAGAAATGGATCGCGTAACGAGCGATTGAGCACCCTACACGCGACGCCTCACCCCCCGGCCCCCTCTCCATTTTTGCTGTTCGAGCTCTATGTTTCGCGCGCTCAGCGCAATCCGCAAAAA